>JAHEZV010000080.1 GCA_023250885.1 Nitrososphaera sp.
GCTCCAAAGCAGACCGCCAAAAGGAAGGCGAATATCCCGGTCGTCACGGCGTACATGAACATCGCATCGGCCATTGTGATGGCTAACGGCCTGTTGAAGATAAAGTTATCGCATTGCGATACGGCGGGCTAATATCATTGTGCGCTGCAACTTGATGTGTGGACAAAGAGCGCGTGATCACAATCGCCATACTGGCCGGACTTTTTGGCGGCCTTGTGGGTGGCCCGATTGCAAGCCTTGCCGATTATTACGCGCCGCCGGAAAAAAGGTTCTGGCTCTTCATAATCCCGGAGTTCATCGGGTTTGCATGCCTTGGGCTTCTGGTGCGCTATGGGCGGTCTAGGAAAAAACAGGACGACAGGAATCCGTTGTAGAACTTTCTTCTGTATTGTGTCACCATTGTATTTTTAAGTCAAAAATAATGAAACAAGAATCCGGTTATGAGCAGCATCAAGTACAGAATCAACCATAACCCGGTGACATATGACCACCGGACAAGGACGTACAAGGTTGGCAAGCACGCATTCGAGTCATACCAAGACGCCAAGTCCAAGCAATGGCAATGCGAAAAATGCCGCCGCGCTTTTGCCAGCTTTAAAGAGCTGAGGTCTCACAAGACAAACAATCATTCGTATTAAACATATAATACGGATTGCATCCACAGACCCTGAACTTCAGGGGCCGTTGTCTAGCTTGGCAGGATGCCAGCCTCGGGCGCTGGAGGTCGCTGGTTCGAATCCGGCCGGCCCCATTAATATTCTATAAATACGCAGCAATCGCTGCCGATCATATTGACCATAGCTGGGGGGACGGCGCTAAGGGTGACCGGAGCGGTCAAGACGGTGGCGATCGATGTCGACTCTGTCCTTGCCGACGTGATGCTAGTCTGGGCAGACGAGTACAGCAAGCGGAGCGGGACACGGGTCACAAAAAAAGAGATCATTCGATGGGACATCCCCACGGTACTGCCAATAACGCCTGACCAGGTTTACCGCTACTTCAGTCATGTCTGGAAACACCGATGGCGCGAAATACCTCCTACAGAGCCCGACATCGGCGACGTGACAAAGCGCATCCACCGCAAGGGCTACAGAATCTCGATAATCACGAAGAGGGAAAGGCCCACCGCGGCGTACGTTGCGATGTGGCTCGACCTGCACCGAATCTACGCAGACGAGCTACTATTTGTCTACGACGCGTTGCCAAAGATCGACTACCCGTTTGACGTGTTAATAGACGACGCTCCAAAGAACATTGTAGATATTATTGCGCCCAAGTCAGCGATATTGTTCAACCAGCCTTGGAACAGGGACTTTGACTGGCCTGTCAGGGTCGACTCGCTCAGTGAAGCAGAAAAACTGCTCTAGCCTCTGTAATGGTCGCAGCCGCACATGCCAAACAGGCACTTTGAAAAGCCCTGTATATGGTATTTCACAGGATGCCCGCATGTGCATGTCTTCTCCCGGCTGAAAAGATTGAGTCGTAGTCCGCTGTGTAGTGTCACTGTGTTGTGGTTGATTTCTTGAATATATTTTACAGCAGCGTCATTATTCTAGAGCATTGTATAAAAAATTATTGTGCCAAGTTACTGCCGCTGCAATTCTATCAGTGCGCGGTTTATGAGCGACGCAAGCCCGAAGTACTGCGTGAGCATTGTCACGGCGGACTCTAGCGCGTCCTGTCCTCTGAAACCTTCGTCGTACTTCATTTCTGCCGTACCTCTATCAGTCTCCACCACCACCGTCAGAAGAGAATAATCTCCAAGCTGATCGTCCTTGCGCTCAACGTACTGCCTCATCTCCACTTTATTGATGACAAAGCCCTGGTTTTTCTGCGCACCTCCGGCCAGAAGCACCTTGGCCTTCTCGGGCGGCCGGCTGATCCTGCCTCGATCAATATCGCTTGCCCTCATTTGTAATCTAGAAACCTTACCCATTCGGGGAACCACAGGTTGTTCTCAGGCACCCCAATGCCCTTTGCCAGGACTGCCGGCGAGTTGTAGTAAACAGAGTCGGAGCCTATCTCCCTTGCAATGTTCTGGTTCAGCTCGTTAATGGAGGACGCTTCGCCCACGTACTTATTTGCAATGAGGTCGCGGTTTTGAGTATACAATCCAGCCTGCCTGCCGTCCACAGTCGGCACGTAGCTTACGATTACGTCTATGCGCTTTGCACCGGCGTTCTTCAGGTAGTATATCGTCTCGCGTGTGGTGCTGCCAGTCTGGATCGTGCCCTGCACCGTCGCTATCTTTTTTCCCTGCACGAGGTTCTGCATGACAAACTTGAGCGACCTACCCGTGGTGAGCAGCTTGTTCTTGCTGACCTGCTCGGAAAAGTCAATCATGTGATCCGCGTCGTCGTATCTGTCCTTGATTATGCCTTCCGCAAGCTCGAACCCTTTGGAATGCTTTTGGTATTCGAGGCCAAAGCCGAGAGTCATGGGACGCGTGTAGTCAGGCTCGGCGTAGGCCGAATCGATGTCCAGCTCTTTTGACAAAAAGTTAGCCTGCTCTTTTCCGATGTTCTTTCGGATCTGGTAGATACTGTTGCCATTGACGGTTGCCACTACGTTTGACTCGCGTATGAACTCAAAGGGATCCATCATCATCTTGATCGTTGACGTGCTGGCGAGGACTTCAAGCCCTCCCTTTTTACTCATCTTTAACAGCTGACCTGGCAGGGCGTCAGAAAACTGCATGTCGACAAGTGATGTCCGGAGTGAATTCTCAGAGGCGATGATGTTGAGCGTCTTGTCGCGGTTGGCCGCAGTCACGAGCGGCTTGAAGCCGGTGCTGTCGCGGTAGGCGTAAATCTCATCGCCAACCTTTACCATGAGGTTGCCCCTCAGGTGCCTGTCCAGAAACTCTGCGGCGCGCTCGGGGTTTTTCCCCTGGACCAGAAGCTGGGTGAAGATATGGTAAATCTTGAAAAGAGAGTCAGAGTCCCGCGCCGGCCCGATGTACGGATGCAGGTGCAGCTTTTCAGTGTCTACAAAGAAGCCGTCAAACGCGACCCAGATGTTGTTCATGCTGGGGAATGGCGGCGGTCTCTTTGAGAGGTAGCCGATGCCGTTGTTTCCGTGCAGCTTTTCCTTCTGTGCCATGCGCAGGATCGCGTCATCTGCGGGAAGCCACCCTTCGGCGCCGGTGGCAGCGTTGCCCACCATCATCTTCCAATATGCCTTGCCCCTGTGCTGGAGCATCCTCATCGAGTGGGCAAGGTAGTACATGATGTTCTTGTTGTTCGTACCGTGGCTGTAAATGGCAACAATGCCGGCCAACTGCTTTCACCTTTCCTCACCGTGGTGAGGATAAAAATCTTGTCAGCTGGACGGGGCGAACCCTCGGTTCTGCCTTTCGTACCTTGCAATGTTATCCTCAAGCTGCAAGGTAAGCTCCATGATGTCCAGACCTTCAAGCAAGAGCTTTTTGCGGAACGCGTCTATCTCGAAATGTCTATTGCGGCCGCCTGCCACAACTAGCTGTGTTGCAAGGTCGATCTCGATGTCAACGTCCTCGTTATTGAACAAATGGTCGATTTCGTCGGGCTTGAGCCGCACAGGCAGTATGCCGTTCTTGAAGCAGTTGTTGTAGAAGATGTCTGCAAAGGACGGCGCGATTACTGCCCTGAACCCATAGTCAAGGATCGCCCATGCGGCGTGCTCGCGCGAGCTACCGCTGCCGAAGTTGTCCCGCGCAAGCATGATCTGCCTGCCGGAATATCTTGGGTTGTTCAGCACAAAGTCGCTTCTTGGCTTGCCGTCCCTGTCAAAGCGCCAGTCGTAAAACAGGTACTTGCCAAAGCCCGTCCGGTTGACAAGCTTCAAGAACTGCTTTGGAACTATCTGGTCGGTGTCGACGTTGACCCTGTCAAGCGGGGTCGCCTTGCTCTTAAGTATTGTAAAGGGCTTCATCTAGAACAACTCCCTCACGTCCACAAAGTGCCCTTCAATTGCGGCCGCGGCGGCCATTACAGGGCTAACGAGGTGCGTCCTGCCGCCTGTTCCCTGCCGCCCCTCAAAGTTGCGGTTTGAAGTGCTTGCGCAGCGCTCGCCGGGCGCAAGAATGTCAGGGTTCATGCCAAGGCACATGCTGCATCCAGACTCGCGCCATTCAAAGCCGGCCTCCTTGAAGATCTTGTCAAGACCCATCTGTTCTGCCGCAGCCTTGACACCCTGCGATCCCGGCACCACCATTGCCCGCACATTTGGCGAGACCTTTCTGCCCTTTACAATGATCGACGCCTCCAGCAAATCTTCGAGACGCGAATTTGTGCACGAGCCGATGAACACCCTGTCGAGCTTGACATCTGTTATGTGCGTACCAGGATCTAGCGCCATGTATTCAAGGGCGCGGACGGCAGCCTTGCGTTCATTCTCGTTCCCCTTTGCAAACTCGTCCGGGTGCGGCACTGCGTCTGTGACATCCACTACCATTCCGGGGGTGGTGCCCCAGCTTACCTGTGGCGCAAGCGCGCCGACATCAAAACTGATGGACTTGTAAAATTTGGCGTCTGGATCCGTCCGCAAGCTAGTCCAGTATTCAATTGCCTTTTCAAACAAGTCGCCCTTGGGCGCGTATCGCCTTCCCCTGATAAAGTCAACTGTCGTCCTGTCAGGCGCCACTAGGCCGGCACGCGCGCCGGCTTCAATAGACATGTTGCATATCGTCATCCTGTTTTCCATTGAAAGCTCGGATACCGCTTCGCCGCGGTATTCGAGGACCGTGCCAGTGCCGCCGGCCGTCCCAATTGTCCTGATTACATAAAGTATCATGTCTTTGGCGGTTACCGCGTGAGGGTTCCTGCGCCTGCCTTGGATGTTTATTGCAAACGTCTTGGGCTTATCCATCCACATGGTCTGGGTGGCAAGCACGTGCTCTACTTCGCTTGTGCCGATCCCGAGCGCAAAAGCGCCAAAGGCACCATGGGTCGAAGTGTGACTGTCGCCGCACACAATCGTGGTGCCCGGCAGGGTCAGCCCAAGCTCGGGCCCTATCACGTGCACTATGCCCTGATGGGGGCTGTGCATGTCAAAGAGAGTTATGCCAAACTCCTTGCAGTTTTGCGCCAGAGTCTGTATCTGTATAGACGAGATTTGATCTACGATTGGAAGCGACCTGTCGCTTGTCGGGACGTTGTGGTCCATGGTGGCAAACGTCAAGTCTGTCCTCCTGACGCGCCTGTCGCTCATCCGGAGCCCATCGAAGGCCTGCGGCGAGGTGACTTCGTGCACTAGGTGCCTGTCGATGTACAGTAACGACGGGCCGCCTTCCTTTTCGTAAACGACGTGGCTGTCCCAGATCTTCTCAAATATCGTTTTTGGTTGCAACTGCTTGAAGAAAAATGTCGCAAGGGGAATATAAAACAAACAGGTAGGCTAGTTGTGGTCAAGCTATAAACCCTCGGTCTATCCTACATTTTCTAACGTGAGCAAGTGGATTGATGCACTGTTGCTAGCTGCGGCGCCCACAACGGCTCCCGTGGCCGAGACTGGGGAACCCAAGCTGTAGGATTGGGGGTAATTGCATCGATTGTTATGTTTGCCGTGGCGCCACCAGATGCTACGATCACAGTCAGCTCGCCAAATGGCTCCAAATGGTAAAAACCAAGTCTACTATCAGAAAGGGTCGCAGTCACTGTACAAGTCCCAGCGGTATTAGAGCTAAATGTCACGGTTTGATCCACTCCACAGTGTGTAAAAATCAAAGGAAGCGGTGTGAAACTGAGCCCTGATGGTTGTGATAAAAACGTGACAAGGGTCGACGAACCATCTGATGCGTTGCACCCATCCTGCGGGTCTCCTTTCTCAGATTGAGCGGGATTAGATACTATCTTGACCTTTATTGAGCCTGTACTTCCAGCGTTAAACTTGACGACGTCACCGCTATTTACCAGGCTGTCTGAAAATGCAGGGATAGTACGCAATGAGGTGCCTATCAAAAGAGCTAAACTA
>JAHEZV010000081.1 GCA_023250885.1 Nitrososphaera sp.
AAGAAAAGTTTAGGCTTTGACTGCCTGCTGGCTCTGCGCGATAATCTTTACTATTGCCTCAGAGACGGAGCAATTGAGCTTTTCCTTTTCCTTCAGGATGTGCCTGTAGGCTTCCAGAGTGATGTAGACCGGTATCGATCCCGTGCCTTCAAGCAGTGCCTTTACGCGGTACAGCCCGTTTTCCATCCCGCGCTCCGCTATCTTCCGTAGCTTGACCTTGTCCATGAAGCTGCCAAGCGGCCCCATTGGCATGTCGTACTCGACCGTCATGCCTGTTTTGCTCTTTTTCTCGCCCAGCTCTTCAAAGTCGACTGTTATCTGCCAGCTCTTGAATGGGCCTTCAATCATCTTCGCCACGATCTTGCGCATTGGGACATAGTCGATTGTCTCGCAGTCCCATTCGAGCTTTTTGCCCTCAAAATCTCCGCTTATCCTGAAAATAGTGCCAACCCCAAAGCCGTTCTTGACTTCGACCGGGATAACGCTCAGGCCCATGTTCTCCGGGAACTGGTCGGCCATGTGCTCTGGCCTCGCAAAATATGTGAACACTTCACTGATTGGAGCATTAATTTCTATGCTCTTTTGGATAACGGTCATCGAGCATAAAGTCAGAAGAACTGAATTTAAAGGTTTTGAAAGGGTCGGTGGTTGCACTGCATTGCACAAAACGGGAAAAGCCTGACGCTCAGGGCAGCGGGTTCGAGTTCACTATCTCGTCAAGGCACTTGATTACGTCTTGCTTGCTGACCAGTATCGGGTTGTTGTCAAGGTGCCCGCGGTCCGGCATGATAACGTCTGCAGCTTGGTCAAGCGGCTGTTTCAGCTTCAGCGGCTCGAACTTTAGCTTTTTGGCGATTTCCTTGAAGCGCTTGTGGTAGACCGACCTGTTGAACTTGTGCGCGACCGTCGTGCAGGATGACAGGGCGTAGCCGTGGGGGACGCCCTCGTTAGAGAACACGTACGACAATGCATGCCCAAGGGTCGTCGAAGAATTGCCAAAGCCGATGCCGGAGAGCATCGCTCCGTACGGCAGCAGGTTCTGCTTGTCGTTCATTATTGCGTCGTATAGTATGTCAAAAGCTTCCTTGCAGAAAAATTGTGTGAACGGGTTGCCGGCCTTGCTGTCATAGCCTTCCGACGCCTGGGCCGCCGCGTCGCACGCCGAGTTGCGCATGATGTTGAAGGGGGTGCCAGGCAAAAAGTGCGAGTCGACTACGGCCGCGTCTGCAAGGAACGCCTCGTCCTGCAGGAGCTTTTTCTTGTGGTCAAAGCTGATGACTGCGTAGGTGGTCATCTCTGCGCCCGTGCCAAAGGTGGTCGGGATCAGGATCTTGGGAATGCCGGTGAGCTTGCTCAGGTACTTGCATACGTCCATCGAGCTACCGCCACCAAGGCCAATGTACGCGCTAATACTCTTGCCTTCGCACTGTTTTCTTATCGTCTCGACCGTTTCTATCGCCGGGTCGGGGGTGACCTTGTCGTACACTTCATAGTTCTTGATCCCCATGTAGTCCAGCCACTTGTTGTAAATGTCAGGAGTAGTGGTGGTAATAACAAGAGAATTTTTCGGATACGGGAACTCTTTTGCAGCGTTTTCGCCGAACATAATCTTTTTCGGCATCATTACTTTCCAGGCCATATGGGTAGGGGTCGCCCTCTTGGTGTTTTATGTTTTACTGGATCGAGGCGGAATTTTCTCCAAGATTATGCGTGTTCCTTCAGGAAGGACTGCAGCCGGCGCTTTTCAAGCCTCATAAGATAGAATATCCCTATCACAGTGAACAGTTCTATTGATTTGGCAATTATACCTGCAGCGTCAACATCTTCTGGCTGGTTGTTAGGCGAAAGCGGCGGTGGAAATATGACCGCGTAGGCGTACAGACCAAGCAGAATTCCCGTGCCAATCAGGCCAAATATGTTTACTCCAATGCTCTTCCGATAGTATCTCCTTGCAGCTTGTACAGGAAATTCTCCGCCCTTGACTTCTCCAGTCAGCACCAAGAGCGTGTATACGACACCGTATACTATCTGCATGCCTCCTGCCGATATCAAAAATATGCTATATTCGATGCGAAGCGATGCGTGTTCAGAGTATATTGCAAGGTGAACAATCCCACCGGCTATTGCGGCAAGCATAATCACATACCTTGCAGTCTCCACTCTGCCTCCTTGGCTGCCATTTTTTCGCCTGCTTGAATAGTTCCAAGCAAGCACACCCCCGAACACAGCGAGCGGGCCTACTACGGCAGCTAGCATGGTCGTGGTCCAGATGGTGCCAAAGTTATTTGTAATTGATACGTTAAATATTGCCCTGTAGCAATTGCAACCTGTAGTGCCTGACAGTATGGTCCTTGGCGGGTCTATGCTGTTAAGGTTAGCAGCATCCTTTGCTACGCTCAGCACTATCTGATAGTTTCCGACTTTGGGAAAGTTGTAAAAGACCTGAAAATCGCCGATGTCCTCCCTCGTCCATGGAAAAGCTTTCAGCCGCTCGCCAGTTTCAGCAGAGTAGACTTCTACCATAGCGTCGATATTGTACGTATCATGCCCGTCATGGTCCTGAACGCTGAGCATGATAGCAACAGGCTCGGCGGGGCCGGCATACTCTGGCTCAAGTGCCTCGTAGGCGTAATACGGTCCTATCCAGTCGCCCCCATTGTTGTAATGGGTAAAGTGTTCAAAGTGGGCGTATGCTGGCGCTGAGGCGACAACAAGCAAAAGTGAAATCGCCAGCAGGGCCGGGACCTTCACAAGCATAATTTTTGCTTGGCCCGTATATTATTTTTGCTTGGCCCGTATATTACTGTGCCTTGGCTTGGAACGCCTTCCTGTCTTTTTCGAGCCTGTAGGCGAACAAGACGGTTACCAGCACCATCGAGAAAAGCACGATGCCGAGCCCGAGGTGAATGGTAACAAGGACAGCGTGCAGCCGCTCCACTATTACTATTGCGCCCAGAGTTATCTGGCCAATGACTGCGCCGCCCGCTATTATAGAGGCGATCTTCATCCCGGTGGGAGCGCTTTTTGACTTTAGCGTGAATGCCATCGTTGTGATTACCAGCACGCCGGTTGTCGCAGCCAGCGACCTGTGGAAGTATTCGATGATGAAGTCAGTTTGCGGAAGCAGGCCGTGTGGGCAGAGCGGCCAGTCGGGGCAGGTCAGACCGACACCTGAAGCGCTGACATATCCTCCAATAGTAATCAGAGAAAATAGGACGGCAAGGGTGGAAAAAGAGATGGTTTTCAGCAGCATGCGCTACTCTACTGTCATCTTGCCCGTCATGTACGGGTGAACTGAGCAGAAATAGTCGACTTCGCCTGCTTTGACTTTGTCCAGCGCTAAATCTGCAGATTCGCCGCCGCTGATTATGCTCGTGTCAAACAGCTTGCCCTTGTCAGCATCGTTTGCCCCATTTCCTGATGTCACGGTGTGGGGAAGCGTATCTTTGTTCACGACATGGATTTTGTCGCCCACCTTGGCTTCCAGTGGGTCGGGGTCAAAGTCTGGGCTCCCTTGCACGGATGATCCTTCAAGGATTGTCAGTGTGATTCCACCCGCCACTCCCCCAGTGGTACCGCCAGCTTGGGCGCCTTGTCCAGCTGCCACAATATTTAGCTGCCCCTTCATGTAAGGATGTATCGTGCAGAAGTATTCAATAACATCACCTTGGCTTACTCCCTTTAGCACGATATTGTCCGATTTATCATTAGGACTGATAATGCTTGTATCAAACAGTTTTCCTTTGTTAGCATCATCTGGTCCAGTTCCAGAGGTTGCTGTATGCGGAATTGTGTCTAGGTTATCCCATACAATCTCGCTGCCTATACCTTCTACCGGGACCTTCGCAGGATTAGGTTCGAAGCTTGGGTTTCCCTGCACTGAAGCTCCACTAGGAATCGATATGACTGTAGGGCCCCCTGTCTGAGGCTGTTCAGTAGGCTGAGGCGCCCGCCTTATCTGGGTCACAGGAGGCGGGTTCTTGTAAAAGTCGTGGAAAAACGGCACGGCTATGGACGCTCCAACTGCCACAACGATTACCATGACCGCAAGTCCCTTGGCCATGCGCCTTCCAGAAGTTAGAATTATCGGCTCTTTTTCGTGTCCATGCTCGTCATGTGACATATCTCGTATTCTCCTTTCTAATGGTGAGGCTCGCGCCGGGTGTAGTCGTAGTACTGCTCTCCAATCGCGAATGGATCGTCCATCTTGGCAGGTTTGCCCCTGAACGAGCTCGTTATCATGTTGTAAAGGAATACGGCCGCTCCGGCACCAGCTAGGTATCCGCCGACGCTGGCTATTTGGTTCATTATTATGAGTGGCTGCACTGGAACATAGTCGTACACGCGCCTTGGCTGTCCGTAGAGCCCAAGGACGTGCTGCGTCAAGAATACCACCGAAAGCCCCACGAAAAAGAGCCAGAACGAGACCATTGCGATTCTTTCATTGTACATTCTGCCCGTGATGAACGGGAACATGTAGTGCATGAAGCCAATGAATGCCATGCTGACCATCCCTGCAATGAACAGGTGGAAGTGTCCAACGACCCAGTAGCTGTCATGCGTGAGGAAGTCCAGCGGCATGGCGGTGTTGACTATGCCTCCAGCTCCCGCGTAGAAGAACAGCACTATCCCTCCAACTGCCCAGCTCATGGGGGCTGCAAACTTGATCCTTCCACCCCACATCGTTGCTATCCAGTTAAAGACGTGCATTGCTGACGCAGGGACTGCTGCGAGCGTGCCGACCATGAACACGGTTTTTTCAGTGAAGCTTATGCCTGTTGAGTACATGTGGTGGGCCCACGAAGCAAAGCCAACTAAAGCCAGAAGCACGAACGCGGCAACCCCAGACTGGTAGCTGAAAATTGGTTTTCTCGAGAACTTGGGTACAAGCTCGTACACCATACCCACTGCGGGGATGAGAAATACGTAGACTTCGGGGTGGAACGTGAACCAGAACAGGTGCTGGTACGCTATGGGATCCCCTCCCATGGCCGGGTTGAAAAAGCCTGATACTCCGAGCCTGTCGGTATACAGCATGATAAGTGCTGCTGCAAAGGTAGGTATTGCGACAAGTATCATGACGGATGTAACGAGGGTTGACCAGACAAAGAGCGACGTCTTCATGAGCGGAAGATCAGGGTGCTTCATCCTTAGGATGGTCACGGTAAAATTGATAGCGCCTAAAACAGAAGAGATGCCTGCGATCTTTAGCCCAAATATCCACATTTCAGCTGCAGGGCCGGGAGCCCTTATGATAGAATAAGGCGGATAGGCATTCCACGTAGTGTCTGCAAAGCCAAGCCAGACAAGTGCCATCGCCACTGGAAGCATCCAGAACGCGACTGCATTCAGCTTTGGCCAGGCCATGTCTTTGTACCTGACCATGATTGGGATCAAGTAGTTGCCTATACCTGAGGCAAATGGGAGGAGCCAGAAAAACAGCATGTTGGTGCCGTGCACGGTAAATATCCTGTGGAACGTATTAGAATCAGGAATGAGGTCGCCGGGGCCAGGCAGGAACAATTCAGTGCGGATTGCCATAGCCAGAGCGCCGCCTATAATCAATGCTGCTATTGACAGGTAGACATACAGAAGACCGATATCAGTATGGTGGGTCGAAAAAAGGATTTCCCACATTGGGCGGGGTCGTTTAACCTCTAGAACCAACCTGCATCCATCCCTCTTATTGCCCGTACATGGAATGCCATATCAATAAAAGCATTTTGTTTTTAGTCGTGTGCCGAACAACTAGAACGTGAAGGAACGTTAGTTGAGATTTGGTCTAGGCGGAGGCCTTGCTCATGAAGGTGTTGTAAATTGACGCTTTTAGAAGCAATTCGTTTACAATGTTATTCCATCTGACAGAAGTTACGTATTCGCCAAACGTTCGCTTCAT
>JAHEZV010000028.1 GCA_023250885.1 Nitrososphaera sp.
ATAATTAACAGCTGGATGTTCAGTCGCTTTGCTTCAGTTTCTAGGCCATATTTCTCTGGACTTGCAAGCATCTTCTCGCCTTCTTCAATATACCATTTACAAAAGGGAGAGAACGTAAGTCATTAACAGAATGCGGTCCGGTCATTGCACCCGATGCTTCCTTGCTTCGGCGTCAAGATCTCACTTGAATGATTGGGCGTCAGCTATGCTACTGGTGTAAACGATGATGGTAGACCCTTGGATGTTGATGCCATTGCCTGTTCCTGTTCCCAATGTTGCTTGACGGAGCTGCTCGGGAGTTGGAGCTGGAAGTATTTTCCGGCTACAGGTTTCACATAGTTGAGCGCGCAGCTAAAGTTTTGTTATTCGATATAGTCTTAAGCAAGTTAGCCGATACTATGTTACGGAGTGCGTCTGTCAAGCATCACGATCGATGCCGATGGATCCCCGTCAGGTTACATTGCCTGGTACAATCATCATACTGGAGAGCCCGGGTTCAAGGCTCTTCGCCCTCCTGCGAAAAATGAAAGGTATGGTGTGCAGAGGATGGAGATGCTGGCAATTTATTTTGCCCTTCTAGACAACCAGCGCCAGATAATGATGCTGGCCAGCAGCCAGAAAAAGAAACAGATTGTAGTGAACATCAGGAGCGATTCGAAGACGTGCATCGAGCAATTGCAAGGAGTTTCAAAGGTCAGGGATGCCGTGCTGCAGCGGATTTGCACATCGATAAGGAAGCTCTTGGACAGGAGGGCGTACATGATAATTTTCAACCATCTTGAAAGAGCGAGGAACCAAGCAGGCCTGCTGCTAGAACAGAGGAGAAGAAAGGAGATAGAAAAGTGTCTGATGCACCAGTACCAGAAGCAATATTATACCGTTAGCGGATTCATGATGGACCAATACAGCCTAGTCACTGCATAAATATATTAAGTGAGGTACGATAGTACCGACAGATTGCAGGAGCAGTCCACGCCGCAAAAGTTGACGTATGTCAGCGGCTATGCCATAAGGTATCTCGAGCAAGGCCCGCCTGACGGCAGGACTCTGGTCCTTTTGCACGGCATTGGCGCTTCCGCCGAAAGATGGGCCCGCGTTATCCCTACGCTGTCAAAATATTTCCGGGTGATAACACCGGACATAGTCGGGTTTGGTTACAGCGACAAGCCCACCATCGAATACACGATGGACTTTTTCCTTGACTTTTTCAAGGGGTTCCTTGATAACCTTGGCATATCAAAGGCAAGCGTGGTAGGATCCTCGTTTGGCGGCCACCTTGCCACAGAATTTGCGATCAGGTTCAACCGCAAGATAGACAAGCTGGTTCTGGCGGCGCCGGCCGGCATAATGCGCACGTCGACTCCGACGCTTGACGGGTACATCATGGCAGCTCTCTATCCCACCCATGAAAATGCATACAAGGCATTCAAGGAAATGGCCCACGACCCGGACGCTGTAACTGAAGAGATCGTGATGGACTTTGTGAACAGGATGAGGCTTCCGAATGCAAAGTATGCATTCATGTCGACCCTGTTGGGGATGAGGTACGCCCCCAAGCTGCAGGGAAGGCTTGGCAAGATAATCTCGCCCACCCTGCTCGTGTGGGGCGATAGCGACAGGATGGTACCTGTGCAGTACGCCAAGGAATACAACGAGATCCCGGACAGCGGGCTTGCGGTGATAAAGAACTGCGGTCACACGCCATATGTGGAAAAGCCTATGACGTTTAACAAGCTGGTTCTGAAATTCCTAGTCGAAAGCGACCAGTGATCATGTTTCTTTTTGCGCGCCCTTGCGCTTGCGCTCTATCGGCACCACGATTACCTGTACAAGATCGCCGTCCTCGATGCTGAGCGCCTGCCTTTCAGCTTCCGGGATCGAGATCCTGCCGCCGCTCTGCACGGTAGTCTTGAACATTGCGTTGTAGAAGGTCAGGCCCCGGAGCACAGTAAAGTAGTTCTGCATGACGTCCTGCTGGATGTTGGAAAACTGCTTTACAAAGTCCTTTTGCGCTTCGCTCCCTTTTTCAATCGCCTTCTTGAAAGCTTCTACAGGGTCGATGGGATCGTTAGAGCTCATATATCACGAAATGACGTGTGCCATTTATTTAACGGTAACGGTGAGCGAGAATAACCAGACGCTCAAATCGTAAATAAAACAGCTTGTGCTTACAAATATGGGCGATGAAGAGTCTGGACGGAACTGACTGTAGATGCCAGAATGAAGTGACTTTTACTCTGAGCCGGATTCATGAAAAAGTTCAATAAGGATCACAGAAATTCCCTAACAGACGTGCAGTCGCTATGCCAGAGCTTAGATCCCGTAGTCAGCATAAACAGCGGGCAAGTCTTTTTGTGGGAAAAGCGCGGCTATTCGTGGTACGGCATCCATGGTGATCGCGTCGTCAGATTCACCCAGGCGGATGGGCACGTCGAATTTGCGGCATTCCCGGAGGGCGGGTCGTGGGAGCAGAAAATGTTCAGGCTGAGCGACGACATGAGGGCGATATTTTCAGAAATGTCGCGCGATCCCCTTGTGCGCAGGCTGATCAAGACGTACCCGGGCCTCCGCCTCATGAGGCAGGAGCCACACCAGTGCCTATTCTCTTTTGTGTGCGCAAGCAACACCAACATTCCCATGATTCGCAGGATGCTCCACGCGCTGACAAGGAAATTTGGCGGGCCTGTAAAAGTAGACGGCACCGAGTTTTTCACCTTCCCGTCGGCCGCGGAGATCAACAGGACCAGCATTGACGAGCTGCGGTCCTGCGGCCTCGGATACCGGGCAAAAGCGATAAAAGCGGCGGCGGGTGCCATTGCCAGCGGGCAGCTTGATTTTGACACGCTCAAATGCGCGAGCTACGAGGAAGCGAAAGAGGAGTTGCTGCAATTGTATGGCGTCGGCAATAAGATAGCCGACTGTGTGCTCTTGTTTTCGCTTGAAAAGCTTGACGCCTTCCCTATTGATGTGTGGATTGCAAGGGCGCTTGCCGGCCACTACAGGTGGCTGCACAAAAAGAAATTTGGAGACAAGATCACTTCCCACCAGTACGAGCAACTGTCTAGCAGCGCACGGGATTATTTTGGAAGGTACGCTGGCTATGCGCAGCAGTACCTCTACTACCACATGAGGCAGACCGCCGGCAAGAAATGGTGACATATTACGATAATGTGCGCACGTCTGCGCGTAACGCTAGAGCAGCAGGCTTGGCGGGCTGATCCAATTTTTTATGAATGATTTGGTGTTCAAAGATAAAGAAAAAGGATATTCTTGCTGTTCCGAGCAAGAGTTTATCATTGTCTTGAGCTATTGCCGCCGCCTGAAAGGCTCTGAATTCCCTCAGTAATTTTGCCTAGAAATCCACCTGTCTGGTTGCCTCCTGTTGCATTTCCGCCCATTTCTCCGCTGGTTGCATTGGCGGTACTTGTTGCATTGGAGGTGGTATTGCCGGCAGTATTGCCGGCGCTCCTTGTGCTGGCAGAGTCTGATGGTGGTGTATCCTGCGCAACTGCTGGTGCAAGACTAAACGTTGTGGCGAAAACCCCGAAAATTAGCACTAGCGGGACCGCTATACGTGCTTTCTTCATCACAAAGAGCTTGCATAAATGAATTTTAACGATTTTATTTATTAGCTAGAGAACTAAGCTAATGTGCCTTGAACATCTAGAATTGGACTGTAGAATCTTCTAAAGTACACGTCTATTGCGTCAGGTCAATTATGCTTCTTCGGATAATCCGCTTTGCTTCAGCCGAAACGTTGTACTGTTCCAGAACACTGCCAGGGTCTTTGATCAGTTCGTTCCTGAAGTCTGGCTCGCTGGCTGCCTTGAGCAAGATCTCGCTTATAATCTCGGCTTCCTTTTGCTGTCGAGACTCCAATTGTATCAGCACGAATGCGAATGCTTGTATATAATCTTAATGCACGATTCGTACATCACAGAGAGCAAATGGAAAAGTCGAGTAATCTTGACTTTGCGCTATAAAGCATCTGAAATCTTGTTCTGTTGATTGACTGCCGGAATCGAGCTTGTAGGAGACCTAGGATACCTGCTTTTGGTATGCTCTGCAGTGGGCGCGCTTGCCTATATTCTAAAGCAGCCGATGGTCCTTGGATTCCTTATCGCAGGGATCCTCATAGGCCCGTTTGGGCCATTTGGCCTCATTAATGACACCCAGATGCTGAACAACTTTTCCGACGTTGCGATCGTCCTCTTGCTCTTTGGAGTCGGCCTTACCTTTCCTCTGGGCCAGCTGCGCGCAATAGGCAGGATCGGGACCGGCATAGCAGTAATTGAAGTTCTAGTGATGCTGGCCATAGGCTTTGCAGTCGGGAACGCCCTTGGCTGGTCATTCTACGACGCCATGTTCTTGGCGGGCGCCCTCTCGATAAGCTCGACAGCAATAATCGTTAAGGTCCTCGAGGACATGGGCAAGATCGAGACCACATCTGCACTCCTCATGATAGGCGTTCTTGTGATTGAGGACTTGGTGGCAATCCTGATAATAAGTGCGATGCACGCGGGGGTTGTCAGCGGCTCATTCGCGTTAACCGAAGTCCTCTTGACGATGGGCGAGATAGGGCTCTTTATAGGGGGTACGATAGGCGCAGGCGTCCTCGTCATGCCCAAGATATTCGCGCTGATCGCCAAGCTGGAGCGCTACGAAATAACAATAATGTTCGCGCTTGGGACGGCGTTTGGTCTGGCGTTTCTCTCGTATGAACTTGGCTTTTCCGCCGCTACCGGCGCGTTCCTGGCAGGCGTAATTATTGCCGGCAGCAAGTTCTCTGAGCAGATATCTGTTATGATCTCACCTACGAGGGAAATCTTTACTGCAATATTTTTTGTCACGATAGGCGCACTGATGGACCTCTCGCTGATCTCCACGTACTGGGTGCCCGTCGCAATCATTACCCTTGTAACGGTCTTTGGCAAGATCGGAGGTGTGTACGCAGGCATGCGGATCTTTGGGTTTGAGAAGTCATTTGCAATAGGCATCGGCCTGAGCATGGCCCAGCTGGGCGAGTTTTCGTTTATTGTGCTGAAAACCGGTCAGGACCTTGGGGTCATTAGCAGCATGCTATTTCCGATAATAGGGATGGCTATTGCTCTGACGACGTTCTTAGGCCCCATGCTGATGAAGCTTGGAAACCGGGCAGTCGCCGTATACGAGTAATTAGACGCCGAGTTCAGGGAACGAAGACTGCTTGATGCTAAGCTCGCCTTGCAGAGTCTTGATCTTTTTGGCGTACTCTGTCATCTTTGTCTTGTCGTTCTGCACCTTGGCGATCTTGTAGCCCTTCCAAGCCTTCTTCAAAGCTCCCCACGTCTGGCCGGTTGTAAACTTGCCCCGAGCACTCATGCTGAAAGCAATTACGAATACTAGGATATAATATTTGTTGTCGTCTCAAGCCTGTACTGCGCCGGCAATAGCCCTCCCGCGGGTGGGCAGACTTTGCAGTAAGTTGCAGATCAAAAATAAAAAAAAGAAAAAAGGGAGAACTCCCTTAACCGGTTACGTACGCCCTTTCTCCGTGCTGTGCGAGGTCGAGGCCTATCTCTTCTTCCTTTGGAGTGACCCTTATGCCGCCCGGCCACACTGCATCCATTATCTTGATAATGACTGCAGTGATGCCCATTGCCCATGCGACTGCGGCGAATGCGCCAACGGCATTTTGCTGGAATGCTGCGGTTCCGCCTGCTGCGTTTGTGCCAAACCATCCGCCACCGAAGGCTGCGCCGTCGTGACCCCATGGGGTGAACCTCTGCTCGGCAAAAGTGCCTGTCAGCAAGGCTCCTGCAAGACCTCCGATTCCGTGCACTCCCCATGTGTCGAGTGCATCGTCCCACTTGCGCTTGTTCTTAAACATGACTGCTGCGTAGCAGACAGTTGACGCCAGGATGCCTACGATGATGGCGGACATTGGAGAGACGAATCCCGATGCCGGCGTGATGGCCACAAGTCCAGCCACTGCGCCGGATGCTGCACCGACTGTCGAAGGCCTTCCAGTGTGTCCCCACGATATCAGGGCCCAAGTTACCGCCGCCATGCCTGTCGCGACCTGGGTCGCAATAAATGCGCTTGTTGCGTTCGAAGCTGCAGCAGCTGCTGAACCTGCGTTGAAGCCGAACCAGCCCGTCCACAGTAACGCTGCACCTAGCACAACAAGCGAAATGTTATGCGGCTCCATCGGGACCTTGCCGTATCCCAGCCTTCGTCCAAGCATGAGAGCGATTACAAGGCCTGACCAGCCGGATGTGATGTGGATGACTGTTCCACCCGCAAAGTCTAGAGCACCATAACATCCACCCCATCCAAAGTTGCAGTATCCAGGTGTCATTCCATAGTTGTCAGTTGCAGAGATCGACCACGTCCAGTGTGCTGCAAAGTCATAGACGAATGTCGCCCATATTACTACGAAGATGACGAAAGCACTGAACTTCATTCTCTCCGCTACTGCGGCTACAATCAGTGCGGGCGTGATGATGGCGAACATCATCTGGAATATCATGTAGGTACCATGAGGTATTGTTGGTCCGGTTATGCCATAATATGCGGAAGATGGAACATCGTGCAGTACATTGTTCAGGCCAACCCAGTCTAGTGTTCCTATGAATCCATATCCGCCTGCATCAGGACCGAATGCCATGCTATATCCCCACAGCACATATTGAATTGCAACAATTCCTGTCGTTATGAATACCATATGCAATGTGTTGACTGCATTCTTCTGTCTCGCAAGTCCACCATAGAAGATGGCCAAGCCTGCTGGAGTCATCATGAGCACTAGCGCGGAGGATGTAAGCATCCATGCGTTGTCTCCAGCGTTTATTTCACAGGGAACTAGTTGGTCTGTTGGATTTCCGTCTTCGTCTTCCTGGAAAACAAAGCTTCCGTCATCGTTCGTCTGGAAGCAATGATATCTCACCGCGGGGTCATCTGCCGTATATGCAAGCGCCGTGCCTGCGAAATTAAAGGTCAACAGCGCAGCTACCACAGCAGCCAGACCCAACAAAGTGATTTTTTTGCCAAGAAGAGTTTTCACTTTACCGTCTGCCATGTGAGTGAAGGCTAGGAAGTTTGAATAAAAGCATTTAGCTTAATTTTTCTCAATCCATCGGTATTTTGGTCTGTTGCAAAACGGAGGATAATAACGTAAAAACCAGATTTTATGATATCAGACCTCGCTGACTCTAAATGTCGACTGCCGTGATTGACATAAATATATGCCCGTCACTTGAGACAGGTACAAGTGGCCGCCAACATTGATTCTTTGATTCGGGACTGGAAAAGCAACGTCGTCAAAGATGTCACGTCATCTGACGACACCGGCAGGCTGGCCGAGCACGCGTTGCACCTCGCAAGGATCCTTGCCTACCCCGACCTCGATGTTCCAGCTGCCCTTTACAGGATAGACTCCATGGGACAAGAGGTGGCACAGCTGGCCAAAAAAAGCCTCAGCACGCCCCGGCGGCCGACCCATATAATAGACAAGATAAACGATTACCTATTCAACGTGCACAAGTTCAAGGCGAACACCGACGACTATTACAACCCGATGAACAGCTACCTGAACGTCGTCACCGAGCGCAAGACTGGAATCCCAATTACGCTTGCAATACTTTACGTGCGCGTCGCCCGCGCGGTGAATTTCAAGATGCACCCGGTGAATTTCCCGGGCCACTTCTTGATAAAGCACGTGCTTGAAGACAACAGTGGCGAGATCATTGTCGACCCCTTCAACGGGGGCAGGATAATGGACGACTATTCGCTTAAAACTTTGCTGGACCAGACATACCCGCGGCAGAACATACCACTGACCCACGCGCTGGTGAAACAGGCGACGCCCGCCCAGGTGATAATCAGAATGCTGAACAACCTGAAGGGGAGCTACTACGAAGCCCAAGACATGGACAGGTACGGCATTGCGAACGAAATGGTGCTCGCTATTGACCAGTACAACCCGGATGGGATAAGGGACAAGGGAATAATGCTCTTGAAAAAGGGAGAGCCGTCAGAGGCGCTGAAGGTTCTGAATTCATATCTTGAGATAAACCCCGAAGCAGACGACGCAGACGAGATCCTTGATGTAATCCGCCAGATCAGGTCTGGCATGAAGTGACTTGGCGTCAGCAAGAAGGTCTCTGCACGTCGGGGAAATAATCCTGGCAGTGAGTGGGACGATTGCCATTTACCTTAACTTTCAGGGCGTCAGGTGCCTGTCCGACCTTGCGCTGGTTGACAGGTCGGTCGTGACGCCGGGGCGGCTTGAAGAGATGGAGAGGAATTGCTCGATCATCACAAATTCATATGTTTACTCTGTCTATGGCGTCATAGCCGGCATAGCGCTTGTCATGATAGGATTTATGAGAAAGAGGAAGGGCAATGTTTCTTAAGCTATCCAGGAGATGACATTTCGTGGTGGCGCAAAAGCATGACTCGCTTGAAAAGATAGAAGCCGAGGTGAGAGGCTGCCCCTTGTGCAAGCTGGCAAGGACCAGGAAGAATGCCGTGCCCGGCGAGGGACAACTCTCGGCCAAGATAATGTTCATAGGCGAGGCTCCAGGAAGGAGCGAGGACGAAAAGGGCAGGCCGTTCGTGGGCGCCGCCGGAAGGATCCTCGACAACTTGCTTGAAAAGGCGGGCATTGAAAGGTCACAGGTGTTCATTACGAACGTGGTAAAGTGCAGGCCTCCAGACAACAGGGTGCCAGAAGAAGACGAAGCGGCCGCATGCAGGCCGTACCTTGACAGGCAGATTGGGCTGATCAGGCCAAAGGTGATCTGCATACTTGGAAGGACCGCATACACTTCGCTTCTTGGCGGAAGCTCGATAACTGCAAACAGGGGCAAGATAGTGGAAAAGGCCGGCCAGAAATATTTTTTGACGTTCCATCCCGCGGCGGCTATATACAACAAGAGCCTGCTTTCGGCGCTCGAGGCCGACCTGAAAGAGCTGGCAAAGGAAATGAAGAATGAAGGCAAGAGCTCGATGGAGGATTATCTGTGAGCGGCCCGCGAGGCTCGTTCTACCGGCGGCCCACCGAAGTGGTGGCAAGGGATCTCGTCGGCAAGAATCTGGTGCGCACCGTCAGAAAGAACGGCCGGGCCTTCAGGCTTGCCGGTACAATAGTCGAGACTGAGGCGTATGGCTACAGCGACGACCCGGCGAGCCACGCGTGCATGGGTCCGACACCCAGAAACGGAGTGATGTTTGGCGACGTCGGAAGGGCATATGTCTATTTCACTTATGGCAACCATTTTTGCGTGAACGTTTCGGCAAGGTCGAGCAGGGTAGAGGCAGGTGCCGTCCTCATACGGGGGCTCGAGCCTGTCGAAGGAGTCGAGATGATGAAGAAGTTGCGGCCTGTCGACGACGTCTTGTCACTCACCTCCGGACCGGGCAAGCTGACGCAGGCCCTCGGCATAGCATCCGCGCTCAACGGGGTCGACATGACCAACCCAGGGTCAGAGCTCCACATCGAGTTTGGCAACACGCCTGCATGTGTTCTCGCCACGCCGAGGATAGGCATCACCCGCGCAACCGACAAGGAATGGCGCTTTGTAGACCCTTCAAGCCTCTATGTGTCGAGAAAGATCCAGATCAAGGCATTATGACCAGACGGTAAGCTAGAGCTCTATCACTGGTTTTTATCGCAATGCGGCATTCACGGTCGATGCAAAACCAGGCAATATCGACCTACCACGTTACGATGGACGAGGACAAGCTGGGAGTGAAACCCGAGGTTCTCGTCGGCATTTACGCTACCATCGATGCCAGGGCAAGGCAGCTCGCCCCGCAGGACATCAGAAGGGAGCTAATCATATCACAGGACGGCAGGATAAAGAGTAAATTCGACATACGGGTGTCAAACAGGATGGCGCCCCACCTGATAACGGCAATCCAGCAACAGGCGGATTCTGAAAGTGGCATTGGCATGAAATCGTACTTTTACAAGCTGCAGGAGCAGGTAATGTCCCAGATGTTCGCTGGCGTCAAGGACGTTATCGGCTAGCGCCGCGCGGCCTCTATCGAGATCTCGTATTCTTTTTCAATCGCCCTCAATAATTTTTTTCCGGTTATCCTGCCCTTCGATTTTAGCATGGCAGCTATCGAGGCGCCGCCTGCGCCGACTCCCTCTTTGACAAAGCCTTTTGCAAATGCCTGCAGGCCCAGCTTGCTCGACTCACCCATATGAAGGTCACACGACAGGACTGGAACCTGTCTTGACGCCGCGTCTACAAGGCCAGCCAGATCCGCAGAAGGATCTTTTGCCACATATGTGGTAGTGCCGATGCAGATCTTGCCTAGCGGCCTGCCAATGCGCTTCAATATCGCAACAACTGCCGACATTTGCGTGCCTCCGGCAAGCATCACCCTGCTCCCTGCCGCCAGCGCGCCGGCGGCAATACCGGCCGCGGACGGCAACATCGGGTCTCCAAAGGCCGCGACTGCCCCAAAGGGCGAGCCGATGCTGCCGGCCCGCTTTATCGCAGACGTCACCACCCTGTTCTTCAGATCGTGCGGGTTTTCCGGCATGCTGCTGCTCACCTTGAATCTTGCGTCTATGCCAAGCGCGCTCAGCACCGCCAGAGCAGTGGTCGTGCCGCCGGGGATGCTCTCGCCAATCACCACCAAGTCCGATAGCGCGGCCAGTTGTTTGCCGAGCAGCTCGCCGTATTCGAACGCCCGCGCGACCATTGAATCGTCCATCGCGTTTTCGTTCATGATGTTTCTGCCCTGCTCTAACCCAAACGACAAGTAAGGGATTGAAGGCTTGACCTTTGCCCCCGCGTCCACCACCAAAAGCGGAATTCCTGCCGCCTGCAACGCAGTTCTGGTAATGAGCGCAGGAGTCGGCTTGCCGTCAGGCGTTGCAGGGACAACATCTATGCACTTGCAGCGACCATGGTACAAAAACTCGGCGTCTGCCGTTGATGTATATTTCACCAGCTCGGGGTTTGCGCCTGCAACCGTGAGCCCAGGGATTTCGCTTGTGGCGGTGTATGAGATTACGCAGACAAAGACAGGGTTCTTCGCTGCAAACTTTTTGATCGCAAGTTTGTGCGACGCCAAAATATCCTGCATGGCTAGTCACCGGCGGCCATGAATTCCAGAAACTCTTGCTTCGACCTCGGCTTGAGCACATAGTTTGTCTTTTTCTCTGCCCCTATCGTTGACGTCGGAGTAGAGCCATAGTTGTGGCCAGGGAACACGATTAATCTGTCGTCCAGCTTGCCCAGCCTGTCAAACAGGCTGTGGTACATTTCTGCAGGATCGCTTCCTGGTAGGTCGGTCCTACCGCAGTTGCCAACGAATAGTGTGTCGCCCGTGAAAATCAGCTGGTCGTCAAGTACGAGGCACATGCTGTCCTTCGAGTGGCCCGGCGTGTGAAGCACGCTCAGGCGGATGCTTCCTATTTCGATCACGTCTCCGTCTGAAACCGCGATGTCTTTTTCCAGCTGCGAGTTTTTGTGCTGCACTATCTTCGCTCCAGTCAACTCTGCCACCTGCTCGTTACCAAGCACGTGATCAAAGTGGGTGTGCGTGTTGATGACGTATTTTGCGCGCCAATCATTCTTTTTCAGCACGTGGAATACCTCATCCAGATCCCACGAAGGGTCAATTACGGCAGCGTCGCCGCTTTCCTCGTCAGCGATGATGTATGTAAAGTTGGCCATTTGGCCTACAGGTATCGGTAGTATTGTGGGTTTTATCATACGACGCCTGATTCCGCCTCCGGTGGTATCCCTATCCACTCTACGTGCACTAGCCCCGTGTATTTTCTCCCCCCTGCGAGCCCAACTTTGAGCCGGTGGAAAGTAATTGTGGCGTCTGCTCTGACGCACTTTTCGTGGATCTGGCCAGTGTTCGGGTCAAAGCCCGACGGGACGTCAATTGCCAGAACATACGCCTTGGACTTGTTTATCGCGTCTATCGCGGACGCGTATGGCTCACGGATTTCGCCCTTGATGCCGGTGCCAAATATGCTGTCCAGAATTATGTGGGCTTTTGCGATCCGGCTCTTTACTTGGTTTGTCAGCTCTTTGCCAAAGATTATCTCTATCGAGTCCATCTTCTTGATTATGCCCCAGTTGAGCCTCGCCTCTTCACTTCTGAGGTCAGAGGGGGTGCCAAGCAGAATGACCGTTATTTTTGCGCCGTACCCTGCAAGGTGGCGCGACGCGACAAACCCGTCGCCCCCGTTGTTGCCTGTGCCGCACACGGCGACTATTCTTTTGTTCTTCAGGTTCTTGAACCTGTGCGCGACAAAATCAGCCGCGCCGTGGCCGGCGTTTTCCATCATCAGGAACCGGCGCATGCCGAGGACAGAATGGCAGTTCTCTTCAATGCGGTACATCTGGTCTGATGTGATCGGCTTCAACACTTGACGGTCTGGTTTTCCAACATAAAAACTATGTATGACAAAAGTTGGTTACGCCTCCGGCGAGACCATTTCTCCGATTTCGTTGTAGGTCCTCCTGAAGCGGAAACCCTTCTTTGTGGTCTTGTATTTCAGCTGGCCCGCTTCGTACTCCAAGAGGCCTCTTCGACAAGTATTGACAGTTCTTCTTTCAGCTGGGTGTACGACAGGTAGGCCTTGTATATTATCTTGGTCTTGGTCGAGCCGCCGTTTGCGGCGACCAGTATCGTTGCCACGATATTCGTCCTGCTTCAATACTTCATGATAACAGTCGCAGTATCTGGATCCGACGAGAAAGGATGGCGTGATGTTATAGTAGAATCTTCTATTCCTTGGGCTTAAGGTATTTCTTGAGGTCGCCGCTTAGCTCCGCCACCTCTCCAAGAGTCAATTGGTCCTGCTCCTTGCGCGCCCAAACGATGTAGCCTTCGGTGTCTATGACTATTGCGCCAGACCCTTCCAAGTAACGCACAATGACGTTTATCTGGAGTGGTGTGAGCAAGGGCGCCATCCTGCCAAGGTCTTTCAGCCGGGGATAGCCGCCAAAGTCCTCGATAGCTTGGAGCAAGGCGTTGATGTCGCCCTCTGAAACCTCGTTTGCAGGCTTTAATTTTCTGCGCGGTTTTCTCAATCTGATGCAAGAGCGTATGCGGTTTCGCCCTAAAACTTTTTCTTGCGTGCTGCCGTGATTATGGTATGCTCTGGATTGCGCCGCCCGGCATTAACCTATATTGCAGGGCATGCAGCAGCTCAAAAGTCAGGCTTGAAAAGGACGACAACCCGAAGATTGACCGGTGTGGAGATGTCAAGGGGGTATGGCATTGCGACAACACCCATAGAAATGAAGAAAAATGATCATGTGGGAAACGCAAGCGTCGATCTCTCTAGCTGTAGTATCGGCACGTACAGCGACTGCGCGTCTGTGCCTAGACTGTCGATGAACGTATACTCGCCAGAGAGCCTTTTTAGCTGGATGAATTTCTTGGCCGGCTTTTCATTCAGGACAACGTAATGGACCGTCACGCCGCCCACAGCCCCCGTCTGGATAAAGAGCACGTGCCTGCCATTTTGGCTGATGTGGTAGAGCATGGGAATGACCCCAAGCATAGACTGGGCAGAATAGATTATCACCTTGAGCATGTCTTCTAGGTTTTGGTACTTCAAATACACGATTTCGCTGTCTGGCATGCGGTTGGTATGCAAGTTATGTCATATCTTCTTTGCTAATGCGCCTGAGCGCAGAGTCGACAAATTCCTGCTTTGTGTCATAGCCCAGAAAGTGCCTGCCGGCCCTGAGCGCTGCTACGCAGGTGGAGCCAATACCGCAGAATGGATCGAGCACGAAATCGCCCCGGAAGGTGTACAGCTGGATACACCGGCGTGGAAGCTCTACTGGAAACGGGGCAGGGTGCCCCACCCTGCTTGCAGACTCGGCAGGGAATTCCCAGACGCTTTTCGTGTACGACAGGAATTCTTCCTTGCGTATCGTGTCCTGCCGGCCCCCGGCAGGGCGCGAAAAAGAGCCTTTTGAGAACACCAGGATGTATTCGTGTGTGTCGCGCAAAGACGGGTTTGCAGCCGACTGCCAGCTCCCCCAAGCGGTCGAACCGCCGGCGCTGGAGCCCTTGTTCCAGATTATTTCCCCCCTCATCAGGAAGCCGATGTCAAGCATGTCTGCAATCACGTAGCTGTGAAGCGGAATGTACGGCTTTCTTCCAAGGTTGGCCACGTTCACGCAGACCCGTCCGCCCGTCACAAGCACCCGGAACACTTCAGAAAATATGGCCTTGAGCAGCTGCCGGTATTCTGCAAGCGTAAGGTCCTGGTCATATGTCTTGCCGACGTTGTAGGGAGGCGAAGTCACTGCAAGGTGGATGCAAGAATCGGGCAGTTCGTCCATCTTTTCGCTGCTCTTGCACACGACCCTGTCAACGTATTCTGGCGGCACGGTGTTATCCGCGCTTCTCGCGCTGGCATCGCCTTTGCTTTTGCCATAAAGCTTGCGGTTGTAAAATTTTGAAGAGTCGTGACTTTCGCGCCTTGACACTCCAAAGTCGCTGGTCTCTGTTGCTTTTCTGCGGCCGGCCACGATTCCACAATCAGGCGCAGGCATAATAGTTTTTAGTTCGCCATCGTGAACCTGACCTTTTGTACAAGGGTCTTGATGTCGACAGGCTTTCTGAGAAAGTCGGACACCTTGACAGCCAGCATCAAGAACTCCAGGTCGTTCACTTCAAACGCCGACATGAGCACTATTTTTGCATCCGGCTTGATCGCCTTGACGTTTGCTGCGAGCTCAAAGCCGTTCATCTGCGGCATCCGCACGTCAATTCTTACAAGAGCGTAGTCTTTGGCATTCGTCTTGGAATGCTCGAGCGCCAGAGTAGAATCAGTGAAGCCAAAGACTGTGTAGCCGTGCTTGCTCAACGCTTGGCGAAAGATCGCGACGATGTCCAGTTCGTCATCGCCCACGAGTATGGATTGTGCCCGAGGTAACTTAACACCCTGCCCTGGCGACAGCTGTTGCGGCGTGAGAAGGATCAGACGTCAAAGCCACAGTGGAAACAAACTACAAGTTTATGTCGCCTGCGAAGAATTATTCTATAGAAGATCCGGCTAGCAATAGCACTTTTCAATTATCGATTTGTAAACATCTGCCATTACCCTATGATGCATCGCGCCTTGCATGTTCCCGCCTTTTGCTCAAGCTCTGCATGCCGCAGCTCGGTTCCAAGCTTTTCAAGGAAATACTGGCGGTTCTGGTCCTGTATCTTTTCAAGCACTTCGTCAACGTACCTCCGGTCTGCGTTGATTCTTCCCTCTACGGCCTCATCAATCATGTCGCGAAGCTCGCGTTTTTTGTCAGGTGTCATTATAGTATGACATTCATGCGAGCACCAATTACTTAAATCTAGAAGAAAGAATGCTATGGAATATATTATTAGGGCAGCGCACGTCTCTTGTTGACAGAAAATTCTGTCAGGCACATCGACTCGCTCAGGGAGATGGAAGCGCACAAGCGCCACTACCAGATACGCTGCAGCCACCACGAGCTTGAATTTTCTGCAAAAGAAAAAGTGATAACCTGCGCGATATGCGGCAAGAACTGGACGTACGTGCAGGAGCGCGGGTATTCCGATCCAAAGCAGGTCTACGCGGCTGAAAAAGACACGTGAAATAGCGGCATTTTTATTTCAGGGTTTTGCTGGTACTCCGTGACTACGCATCGGCTCTCGCTTGAAGAGCTTGCCGGGGCCGACAAGCAGGAGAGGATGAATATTTTTCGGCGCTATTTCGCAGCAAGCCGGTACAACCGGCTCCTGATCCAGCAGGCGCTCGTTAGGTCTGCGCAAGACGGGGCGCTCGTGTCCAAGGTCAGGGAAATGGAGCGGGCCCACGACAAGGACTTTATTGACACGGTCAAGGCGCTGAAAAAGAACGAATATTTTGAGGAATTCCTTGTCGCAGTAAAGGAGGAAGACGGGGCGCTTGTAAAGATAATCGAAGCGTACGACAAGAGGATGAACAGGAGCTAGCTCTTTGCGATCACGATTTCCTGCTTGTAGTCAACATGGGCAAAGTCCTCTGTCCTGCCACACTGGCCGCACACCAAGCTGCTGTGTTCCTTGAATACGCTGCACAGCGAATGCGGGATAAGAGAAGCGCCGCATTCCCGGCAGGACTGGTTGTTGTATATCCGGCGTGTTTTGCCTTGTTGTTATATCAGCAGGTGTGTGAAAGGCAGCTAGCCATTGGATTTACTAGATGCCTATTGTGCGTGAGGCCGTGACCTTTTAGGCAGATGCGGGCAACCTGTAAAAATATAATAGCGGCCGTGACAACCCTGCACTGGTTGGCACCCAGGAAATTCCAGTGCAGCTGCGGCAAGATCATAGAATACATCGACCGGGTTGTAGGCGGCAACAACGCTCAGTCATCCACGCTTGTCTGCGGCAAGTGCCAGAAGGAGCACGAAATCACTTTTTACGGCTTTTTGAGCGAGATCAAGGGCGCGTCCATCAAGCGGTAGTTTTGCAGAGCGAGCATTGTCATATATTTAAGAGTGAGGTTTTTATGGAGACTATACTGATATCTCTTAAATAATTGAGGCTTGGGCATAATTCTGTATTACGTTTTCATGAGCGTCATTCCTCATCTGATTAACTTCCAAGCATGTATTTTATCTCCTTTGGATTAGTTTTACCGGTTATGCAGTTGTAGTATAC
>JAHEZV010000029.1 GCA_023250885.1 Nitrososphaera sp.
TCTGGTAGGTCTTCGCGCTGTGTTTCTTTGAGAAACGGGTATGCGAGTTGCTTTCAAAACAAGTCTAACTGGCTGTGTCCTACGTGCAGATAGTCTTCGAGAGCAAAACAGTTTTCACACCAAATCGTGGTCGGTTCGTTACAGTTGAGACAAACTCTATTTGGAATGGTTTTGCCTCCGCATGACCTGCACTGCTTCCTATCGAATAGCTTGGTTGTCTTTAGTTGCGTACTGGCTCTTTAGCAGCACAGCCATTTTAGGCATCTGTATGTATTCTCTACAGACAATAGACGATATTACAGGCCCTACTCACAAGGGCGTTGGCAGGCAGGCTTTTGGGCCTGAATGAACAAGGCCGCTCAGTAATTCTTGTTCGCAGTTATGGCTTAAGCAGCTTCCTCATCTAATCCTTCCATGATTTTTATAAGCTGTCTGTAATGGTAAACCATGCTCATCAAGATCGGCTGAATCCTGATCGGGTGCCTTGGTATCGACATCACCATGGCATAGTTGTAAATGTGTGCCAGGTCAAACATTTCATCGAATAGTTTCCTATCCTTTTTTGGAAGCTGCTTGCGAAAAGCCTTCCAGTCTTGCTGCTCCATCCTGAGAAGCATTGTTGACGTCGGTATTGTTCGACCCATGAATCCAGCTCAAAGCAGTTTGTTATAGTGCAGCTAGCACCTATGAGAGAGGGGGACAATGCATGGTGGTGAAGAAGAGGGTTTACCATTGTTATAGGCGTGGCCAGCCAATAGTTTTCTTCAATGATATGGCTGATCCTAAGACAGGGAAGAAACCACGATGCAATAAGGACAAGAGTATACATGCCTGTTATATCGGCTCGACAAAATTAAAGCGAGATAAGCGATGGTTTCTAGAGAGTCTTCGAGATTCAGCATTGCGCTCGGGTATTAAATAGCATTGCTCCTGTCGTATCTGCTATTCTGAGGTGGCTACTCCAACAAAGTAAAACAAATACGCATCATTGAAGGTAGTATTATTGTGAAATGCCCTTGTTGCGGTGCAGATATGCACTATGACAGAGACATAGGCGAATCAATCATCTACAAATGTACACGTTGCGGCTTGACGGATTCTAGGCTCAAGCAGGGAAGCTGAGAGGAGTTGGGAGACTCCCTTGCAATTTTACGTGGGTTGCTCTGGTTGGAGCTACAGCGCGTGTGAAGGGTATTGCTATCCGAAAGGACTTGCAAGCAAGAGCTATCTTCGATATTACAGCTAGGTCTTTAATTATGTCGGGATTGACAGCTCGTTCTACCACACACCGACGCCATTAATGGCGGCTCGTTCTACCACACACCGACGCCATTAATGGCGGCTCGATGGTCCAAGATGACGCCAGAAAACTTTCTATTCACTGCGAAGGTTCCTAAATCCATAACGCATGACGAACGATTGGGCCAAGGCAGCGATGACGATTTGTATCATTTTCATAGGGCGATGGCTCCAATGGCTGACAAATTGGGCTGTCTGCTCTTGCAATTACCGTCTTCAATGACAATGAAAGAAGGGCTGAAGAAGCTACATAACTTGCCTTTTGACAATCGCTTCCGATACGCAGTGGAAGCAAGGAACCAAAGCTAGTTTGATGGTGAAGTATCTTCCTATCTAAGGAGGAATAACATTTGTCTCGCATGAAGCCATCTCTCAGAAATCAAGACTCCGCCTGTCGCTGCAACGGATTTTATTTATCTACGATTCATCGGTGATAGCAGTATCCCAGAAGAGAAGCAAGGGCCGACCCCAAGACCACTGAACCTGAGGTTTTCAGCCCGTTAGGTTCTTTAGTTACTGATATTTCTAACACTTGTTGAAAATTAGCAAGGTGGCTATTGGAGCAACAATTGCTGGCGTGATGGCAGTTGCAGCAATTGTCATAATCTTGCTTCCGCTGCAATCAGCACCCATAACGAATATTCGGTCAACAGAATCCTGCAAAGGGAGTGCTTCTTGTTTCTCTGGAACCGTTACTAAAATTGTAGATGGTGACACGTTGGACGTTGAGAATACCAGAATAAGGCTCGCTCTTGTAAATACCCCTGAAATAGATGAGGATTGGTATGGCGAAGCAAAATCATTGACTTCTGAGTTATGTCCAGTCGGATCAAAAGCTGTTGTTGACGAAGATGACGGGCAGACTGGCGGCAGTTACGGAAGGATGATAGCCAAAGTATCATGTGCCGGAAAAGTCCTTAATGAAGAGTTATTGAAGGCGGACATGGCTGAAATCTTTACCAACTTTTGTGCTACCAGTGAGTTTAGGAACGAAGATTGGGCAAGAGAATACGGTTGCTAAAGAGCCGGTCGTTGGACAGCAAGGCACCGCAACTTAAATCTCCCGCCGCACATAACAAGGGTGTTCTTTAGATTTCTACCGAAAACAAGGCTATCTTATTATTGGTTAACCCAAGGTTAGTTCAAGATTTTTATAAGCCAGCAAGGGATTCTGCCTTCAGACACATGAAGGAAAAAGGCGGCGAGTTTGTCTGGTTCGACAGCAAGTTTGTAAAATGGGAAGACGCAAAAGTGCCAATATTTACGCACGCCCTCCACTACGGAACTGCTGTCTTTGAAGGCATCCGCGGGTATTCATCCAAAAACAACGTCTACATTTTCCGGCTGCAGGACCACATGGAAAGGCTCCACCGCTCTGCCGGTGTTTACTCCATCACGCTCAACTATTCTGCAAAAGAGCTTGCCCGCGCCACAATCGAGCTCTTGCAAAAAAACAAGATGAAAGAGTCGTGCTACATCCGCCCGCTGACGTTCGTTGGCCTGCATGGCATAGATCTGAACTTGACCAAGAATTCGCCGACCCACGCTGTCATTATCACTTTCCCGTTTGCAAAATATTTCAAGGGCGAAGGCATCAAGGCATGTGTTTCTTCTTGGAGGCGCATCAACGACAGCACCACCCCGCCACTTGCCAAAGCCGCCGGCAACTACCTCAACTCAATCTTGGCGGCGCAGGAGAGCCAGCGCAACGGCTACGACGAGTCAATCCTACTTGACCTGTCAGGTAACGTGAGTGAGGCTTCTGGCGAGAACATCTTCCTTGTCAGGCGCGGCAGGATCTACACTCCGTATTTCGCCGATTCTGCGCTTGAGGGGATCACCCGTGAAAGTGCGATCGAGATAGCAAAGGACATTGGATACGAAGTCACAGAGCGCCCGATTCCGCGAACCGAGCTATACATGGCTGACGAGATATTCCTTACAGGCACTGCAGCTGAAATTGTCCCGGTGATCAGCGTTGACGGCCACGTGATAGGCAGAGGGAAGGAAGGGCCGGTAACAAAGGGCATCCGCGAAATGTATGCCAATGTCGTGTCCGCCAGCAGCAAGGACTACATGGAATGGTTGACCCCCGTATGGTAGGCACCAGGATAGCAGTTGTAGGCGCTGGTTGGCGGGGCAAGAACCACGCAAGGGTGCTGAAGGATCTTGGCTGCCTCGCAGCCATCTGTGACCTTGACGCCGCGAGGGCAAAAGAGATAGCCGGCAAGCACGGGGCGCAGGCGTATTCTTCTATTGACGACATGCTTGGCAACGAGAGGCTTGACGGCTGCCTCGTATGCACCCCGACCAAGACCCGTGCCGCCGTTGCAAAAAAGATGATGGAACACGGCATCAGCACCTTCGTTGCAAAGCTGATGTCGTTTTCGTCCAAAGAATGCGAGGAAATGATGCAGGTCGCAGAAAAGAAAAAGGTCCTCTTGACGTCCGGGTATGTCGAGCGTTTCAACCCTGCAGTGCGCGACACGCGCAAGCTCATAGAGGGCGGCATGTATGGCGACCCGATGCTGATAGAGTTCCACAGAGAAAACAGGATGCTGGTATGCATCAATGACCTGGGCGTGATATATGACACGTCGGTGCATGACATCGACGCGGCGATGTTCCTTTTCGGCAGCCGGCCATATGTCGTATTTGCGCGCGCTGGCAAGCGCTTCCACACTTTTGAAGATTTTGCCACAATCATGCTCGGGTTTGAGGGGCAGAAGGTCGCCATCATTGCGTCCAACTGGCTCACTCCAAACAAAGTCAGGACTTTTAGCGCCGTCTGCACCGACGGTATAATCACCGGCGACTTTTTGACGCAAGAGATCAAAATAGACCACGCTGATGCGACAATATTGCCTCGCAAGCAATTCCAGGAACCGCTTACGCTAGAGTTGCAGAATTTCATAGCTGCAGTAGAAGGCAAGGCAAAGATAGTGGTGACCGCAGCCGACGCGACGAACGTGACAAGGGTGGCCGAAGCGGCGATACTGTCAAGTAATACCGGCTCGCCTATATATCTGGATCTAAAATGAAGAAATCGATGCTCGACATACTGGCATGTCCCATAGACAAGCACTACCCGCTGGAACTGTTCGAGATTGTTTCTGAAGGCCAGACGGTAAAGGAAGGCGTGCTCTTTTGCACAAGATGCAGCCGCTACTACCCGATAATTGACGAAATACCTGTCCTGCTGCCTGACGAGCTTCGTGAAAAGCAAAAGGAAAGGGACATCGATTTCCTGAAGAAATGGCAGAGCAAAATTCCTGACAAAGTAATAAAGCAAGGAAATCCATGGCATCTGTGAAGCAATGAGCAGCTATAACGCCTCCCCCGGTGCGACAAACTATTTGGCCAAGACTGTCAAGATAGACAAGAACGTCAAGACATGGCACTTTGCGTACATCGGGAGCGAAGCAGAAATCGCGACAATGTCATGATAGGCTCGCTGACCCACGTCAACTACAAGGTCAAGATCGGGGAAACACGCGAATTGAAGGATCGGTGTACATCCCGACTCTCACGGTGATTGCCAAGATCGTGTTCATAGGGCCGGCAGCAGCGTTCACAAACGACCCGGACCCGATGAGTCCCAAGAGATTATTTTGTGGTGCATTCGGGCGAGATGCATGTTCTACTCCTTTCCTAATAATGGTCCCAGGCAGAGATTTCGTAGCGCTAAAGGTGTAGAATCATTGCTCAAGTAATGGCCCTCAAAAAGAAAATGAATGAGACCCAATTTGCCAATCACCGTGATTAGAGCAAAAGTGGGTCAAATACAATTCAAGGAAGAATTATCTTCTACAAAATAGTTATAGTCAATAGCAACTGTGGGTAATTCGAGCTATATGGTCTTCTGCAGCAAGTGCGGACATCAGAATCCTGATGACGCTGGGTTTTGCTCAAAATGCGGAAATCAAATTAATTCAGCAGTAAGTCCGTTACTACAACAAAGTTCCAGGCCGCCTCAGGAAGAAAAGGAAGTTGAATACTTTCGCGGTGAAGGTGTCTTGATCGTGAAGCGAACAGAGCACAGAGGAGCCGGCAGAAAAGCAGTAAGCTTTCTAGCAGGTGGACCGATCGGCTACGTCGCCTTTGGAAGAGACAAAACGAGATAATCAAAGGCAGAAGGCACTTTGATTGTAACTAATAAGGCGATATACTGTGCAGGAAATGACTATCCGTTTGATAGAATTTTGAGCATTATTAAGGCTGGCACAATATCCAAGTCGATCATCCTAACATTCGAACATGGAGTAGCTGCTGGAGGGAGATCAGACGGAGGGTTTGCAGGCACAGGCGGCTTAAGCGTTGAAATTGAACTAAAATGCAAAGATATGGACATCTTATTCAAGGGGCTAGAAAACGCAAAGATGCATGGAAGAATTTGATTTTCAACATGTCAAGTGAGTATTCAATGACCCCCCCACCTGAATGGAAATCTCCCGACTATGAATGGAGCCCTCCTGAAAACATCCCAGCTTAATGAGGGCATCTGAGGAAAGCAATCAAGATTTGTGAAGAATATTTGCCGCTAAGAGCTGCGGAATGAATCGCCAGCCTACGCATGCAGAATTCTTCATCACGCATAGTGCCGGTACCCATCTTGGAACGCTGTATTACAATCCTTCCAAGATGATGGCGTTGTCGTAGAGGACGGCGCGATAATAGGCGGCAGATCAGTATTCATCCTAGCGTTCGCGTTGGCAAAAACGGCGTCGGCGGAATGGCTGCGGTAGGTACAATGGATGTCCCTCCAAACACTGTCGTCATGGGCTACCCTACAAAGCCGACGTACGGCCGCGCAGAGTACCATAGGAAGAAGAAAGAGTGGGAGTCAAAGAAGTAGTTGATAATAGAGGACGGGACTTACGAGTTTCTTGAAATACTAAAAACTTCAAAAATTTCTCTGGCGAAAAACCTGACAACTGAAGAGCTGCTGGCCGAGATGGAAAAGAAACTTGATTGCAAGGTGTGGCTAGACTAGATCGGCGAGTGGCGCCTGAGACCAAACAAGAAATCATGGCGGCCGTAGGTTTCTCACTTCCGGGTTAACCAAGAATCTTGGATCAGGCTCTTTTCCAGCCAGAACGTCGAGTACGTTTTTGGCCGCGACCTGCGCCATCTTGGAACGGGTCTGGTACGTAGCACTTCCGATGTGCGGCAGCAGCACCAGGTTTTTCATTTTCAAAAGAGGGCTTGTTCTTTGCAAAGGTTCATTTTCAAACACGTCAAGCGCTGCGCCGGCGATCTGGTCGCTCTTGAGCGCTCTTGCAAGGTCAGCTTCATTCACTATTTGGCCACGAGCCGTGTTTACCAGAAATGCAGTTTTCTTCATCAGCAAAAGTTTACTCCTGTCTATCATGTGGCGGCTCGCGCTGTTCAGTCTGGTGTGCATTGATACAAAGTCGCTCTGCGCAAGGAGATCGTCAAGCTCTGTATACACTGCGCCGAGCTCTGATTCAAGCTGCTGGTTCCTGCTGCGATTGAAATACAATAATTTCATGTTGAATCCTCTTGCCCTTCGCGCCACCGCGGCCCCTATCCTGCCAAGGCCGATTATACCAAGTGTGGCGCCATGCACGTTGTAGCCGAGCAGCAGGTCCGGGGACCACCCGGCCTTCCATCTGTTTTCCCTAACGTACAGGTCCGCATTGACAATGCCGCGCGCGCAGGCAAGAATAAGCGCAAATGTCAGGTCTGCGGTCGCTTCAGCCAGGATTTCTGCAGTATACGTGACATAGATCCCCCTTGCAGTCGCCTCATTGACGTCGATGTGCTCGAAACCCGTGCTGTACGAACTGACAACTCTCAGATTCGGCCCTGCGGCGTCCATCACCTGTGAGTCAATCCTGTCAGAGAGCGTGCAGAGTATGCCGTCCTTGCCGGCGACATTTTTCAATATCTCTGCCCTGCTTGGAGGCTTGGGCTTCTTGTTCAGCATGACCTGGCATTCCCTTGAGAGCATGGGCAGGGCTGGATCCAGAATTCTCCTCGTTACGTAGACCTTGTTGCTCACGGCACCACTAGTTGCATTTTCATTGTTATTTAATTATAATAGCCCGGCCCAGATTCGAACTGGGGTCAAGGGCTCCAAAGGCCCCTATGCTTGGCCACTACATTCAGCGGAAAAAGATTTTCCTCCACCGGGCTTCCGGGCGTAACTTCACCTATCTTGAACGTCCTTATAATCTTAAGGCACTGATTATCCTGTCAGTAGGTCTTCCATCCTTGCCAGTATCCGCGCAGCCTTTTTCTTTTGCGCCTGCCTATAGCGCTCGGAGATCATTTTCCTGCCCAACTTTACAAGCGACTTCGAATTGGTCGCCTTTCTGAGAAAGCCTGACTTTAAGAGGCACTTTTCAACGTAGAACTGGAGCGGGGCTATCGATATCGTGGGCCTGCCTAAAAGAGCCGCTTCAGCAATCATCGTCCCACCTGCCCCGACAAAGAGCTGGACAGATTTTACTAACGCGGTGTCATCGACGACGTCTTTTATAACTTGCACTCTCCTGCCGTAGCGTGCCTCGACCGCTGCTATCTGATCTTGGTTCCTGCAGATCACTACAATATTGGCCGACTGCCGCAGCTCGTTTACAAAGTCGTCGATCATTTTTGCAGTACCAAGTTACCTGTCTGCAATGTATGAGGCTTTGCTTTCTTCAAGCCGGAGGAGGATCCTTCTTTGTCATGCTCGACTTCGTGCGTTTTGTCATGCTTGAGCCGCGCTGCCGGATCGAGCGCGCGATAGCGGGTGATGTTCTTCTTTGCAATGCCGTACCCTGTCCAGACCGAATACGGTATGATCCATGGACAAAGTAGCTTGCTTGTTAGCGGGATGGTCTGCTGGCGCTTTGGCGCAGTTTGCCGTACCTGTCGGCTTCACCGTGGCTCCCGACAATCGTGAGATCAGGCTTTTTGATCCTAGCCAGCTCGACTGCTTCCTTGTATTGCCTTGAAGTGCAGAGCACGTCGTAGCCGGAATTGCGGAGAAGGGTGGCAGCGCGCCTGAAAAACATGACCTGCTTTGAGGTCAAAATGTCAGACCAGATCTTCAAGCATGACTTGTAGCCTGAAGCCGATGGAAAAACCTTTTGTAGACCATTTGAGGTATAACGTAGGGATGAACGGGGGAGCTCATTCGTCACTTTGAGTGGAGGAACTTCTGTTGCGGTCTACGGCCTGAGCACCGAAGGGTATAGAATAGCTTCCTCGATAGCAGTCAGGGGATCAAAGGTCTCACTGATAGACGAATCGGTCAGGATGGCGATTTTGCTCAAACCGGACATTGCAAGGACGTACCCAAACGTGAGCTCCCTCGTGGAAGACGAGCCGCTCCTCGACTTGGAGCCAATAGACGTCGCGGTGAGCAACGCTTCGTACGTCTATTTCGCTCCACGCGTAAGAAAGGTCGGCCCGGACGTGAAAAGCGACGTGACGACAAAGTTTAAGGACGCTATCAAGGTACTCAAGCGGGGCGCCTCTGTAGTCTACATGCTGCCAACCGGGGTCGGCGGCAACAACGAAAACATTGCCCTTATAGAGCACATGACTGGCATGACGGTCGACAAGGACGTGTCGTACTATTACCTTCCAATGAGCACCTTTACCAGCACAGGCTCTGAGACGCTGATAGGGTCAGTCAAGTCAAAGCAGGACAACCACCTGTCTAAGATGCTCTACGATCCTGATACACGCCGCAAGCTCAGCTTTGTGGACGTCAATTCCGCAGAACTTGCGCATGTAATCAAGACGCTGACCCACTACTCGGGCATGGCCAGCATACTTGAAATCTGCAAAAAGGCAGCTGATAGCAACATCGGAAGCGAGCTCATGCGCGGCACTTTTGCAGACCTCTACATCGACGACGTGACCAGCGGATTGTATGACCTGCGCATAATAGGATCGTCGCTTGACGGCGCCGGCCCTCTAATGTACTTGGTCAATGGCAGCATCAAGGGCATAGAAGGTTATACCAAATACCTGATTGACCAAGTACGGGCTACACTCAAAAAACGTGACCTCAAGGCCAGCAGGACAAAAGTGGCCATAGCGTGGACGCTTGACCAGCATGAGATGAGGGGCGACAAAATTGAACTTCTGTCGTCCCTTGAGACGAAGGTTAAGGACTATATCGGCGACGTCGAGCGCCACCAGGGGCCCACGTTTGACCTCTATCATACAGACAAGACCACCGTAGTCATTGCGTGCTCTAAAGCGGATTTTGAAAAGGTTGTTTCAAAGAACATGGCAAACCAGGACTTTATCGTGATGAAGGCAAACCCGCTCTGCGAAACGCTGCAGGAATAAATAATTGCGCGCCCCAAGCTAGCACATGGCCAGCGGGGGAACCATTATCCTGTCCACGTTTCCGAGCGAAGAGTGTGTCGCCAACATAGCCGGCAAGGTTGTCGCCGGCAAGCTGTGCGCTTGCGTCAATTTTGCCAAAGTCCGGTCGATTTATTCATGGCGAGGCAAGATTGAAGACCAGCAGGAATTCATTGCCCTTTTCAAGACCACTACAAAATCCGCAAGGAAACTCGTGGCCGAAATCGCAAGACTCCACCCGTATCAGGTGCCGGAAATAGTGGAGCTGAAAATGGAAGACGTTTCAAGGATGTACCTGTCGTGGCTCGTGGAATCAACGGACGGCGTACCGAAGAAGCGCCACAATGCCGCCAAGCGATGAAACACGCAGACCGATATCGGTCGACGAGTCCACCGCGAACGTCTTTGCGCCGTGGCCTTCAATTGAGTTAAGCAGCTTGACTACCTGCTCCTCATCCGCAGTCTTGAAGATAGAATCGGAAAACACGACTACCTCGATGGCTTTCATCGCAGCCGCCTGCGAGACTTCCTGCATGCCCATCGCAAATTTTGTCTCCCCCCTGTTCACCATCAGCATCACCCTGTCAAGCATAGAAGACACAGAAGCAAGCTTGCTTGCGCTCATGGCCTCTTTCATTGCCGGCGAGCGCAGGAACACGAATATGCCGTCTTCGCCCGCAACGTCTACGCCGTCAACCACCTGCACCCTGTCCCTTGGCACCTCCTGCCTGTCCACGAGCGCGTTGAAAAACCTCCGCCGGGCTTCGCCGGGGCCAAATATAATTACCTTGTCATTTTCCCCGATGATTGAAGAAACTGTCTTGGCAATGTCAGTGAAATAAACCTCAATGTTGGGGTTGTTCTTAGTCTGGTAGCGCTTGCCGCTCTGACCAGAGTAAATGTTGGGAATGACTTTGACATGCGTGCCGGACACCTTTGCGACTGCCGCCTGCTGGGCGTCGATCGCCACCAGGATAAAACTGGAGCCGTCCCCAAACCTTTTGAGCATCTTCAGCTCGACATCCTGCCACCTCTTTCCCTTGTCTATGGTTATCATGTCTCCTGTCTGCACAGAAAGCGAGTGGTGCGTTCCCTTTGTCACTAGCTCGTTGTCGGTCTCTGTGATGATGCCGGTTATCCTGAGCCGGTCGACAGCAGCGTCAAGCTCGCTCTGCTCTACCCTGATAGAAACGCGCACCTTTACCCGCTCGCCCTTGTCGGGCCGGCCATATTCTTTTACCTGCTTTACAACGCGACTGGTGTCGGCGATGATGTTGTCTTCTTTTTCTACGATGCGCCGCAACGTAAAGAGGTCGTCTGCGTCCTCTGGGATGACAAAAAAGGCGTTGCTTGATGTACCGCTTGGCTTTACTATCATACTGTCTTTTCGCTTGCAGTGACAGCAGAAGAGTCTTCGCTGCCGTGGTCCTGATTCTGGACTGACTTCAGGTAGTCGTCAACCCATTCCTGGGTTAGGACGCCAGACTCGACCAGGTTGACCAGCGCGTTGGGCGACGCAAAGCCTTGGACCTTGCCTCCACGCCTGCGTACCTGCCTCCACTTTAATTGCGTGTTTCCGCTCTTTGACGAATAGATGATGCCAAGGATCTCCTTTGCGTTTACGAACGTCATCTCCCTTATCTTCTTCAGCGTGACCTTATCTGCTGCTTCGATATAGATTGCGCCAGGCCCCTCTTCGCGCTCGGGGAACACTTCATAGTCGCGCAGATAACTTTCCGGTATGAAGGACCTGCAGGTACTAACGATGATAAACTTCCTAAAGCTCTCCAGTGAAGCCGTAGTTTCTATCTGAACCAAGGTAAGTATGAGGGTACGGTAGCCATTTATCAAGTTTGTGAGAGTGGACAAACTCCTTACTCAAGATCTTCCTCATCAGGTCGGTAGGGCTAGTCTAGTCATCGCTTGTCCACGTCAAAAATGGGGCGTTGTAACATAAAAATCTACGAGCAGCACTTGCCCCTTGGAATGACGTGGCCGTGGGGGCACTTCCTTGGGTGCTTCAGGAGGGTGCAAAGCGCGTCCGTAAAAATGTCCTTCATGTGGTGCTCTATGCCGCAAACCATCTCTTCGTCTATCTCTATCCTCAGCGCGTCCTTCATCAGGACTTCAAGCAGCCTGGTGTTCCTCATCATCTGCTTGCCTATGCGCTCGCCTTCGCTGGTTAATTCCACGCTGCCCTTGCTGTAGCGAACAAGCTGAGACCCGTTGAGCTTGCGGAGCATCTGGACGACGGACGGCTGGGTGACGTTAAGGAGCTTGGCTATCGAGCTTACCTTGACTTCGTCTCCCCTTTCGCGGATGTACCATATTGCCTTCAGGTACATTTCGATGTGCTCAGACTCGGCCGTACCTACAAAAAGCTCTTCATCGTTGCTCATTGTCCTTTCCTTTGCAACGGCAGACTCCACGAGGTTATCTGTTGTCGCCAAACTCTATTAACCTTATCCATACGTATATAACGCTGTTTTTACTTTCTTTTCTTTTGTGTCGAATCTTCCCAGAGATATTGGAAGTAGCCTTTGGCAAATCCTGCAAGGCCAGCGTGGTCTGCCCAGATGGCTATTGGCTCAAAGCTGCCGTATTCGCCAGTGCCTTCTCCAAGCAACAACACGACTTGCTTGCCATCGCCTATGACGCCACCGCCAAAAAGCCCGTCCTTGATCCTTACTTCTGCAACTCTGGAAAGGGCCTTGATTGTCTCAGGGGTTATCTTGGCAGACGCGAGGATGTGTATCTTGACACCCCTGTCATGCAGCGTCCTCAGCACTGGCTGGAGTGGCTTGGCTATGTCTGCTGCGACAAAAGGCAGCGCAACCAGCAATTCCTGCCGTGCATTCTGGACTATTTCGTTGACTTTGGCAACTATGTTGAAGACTCCCCTGGCGACCCATATCTCTGGGCGCTCTTTTATCCCGCTCTTGGTGTACATCGGCATCAATTCATTGACGACGGTGCTTTGGCTCTCACGAAAGTTGTTCTCATGGCGCGTCCTCATGGCTTCGAGAGCGCTTGAAGGAGACTTGGGGAAGAACTTTTGCGGGCGGGAGCTGTCAGACTCGAGCCACCCCTTCTCCTCCAAGCTGTTGAGGACTTCATAAATCTTCGAGTAGGGGACGCCTGACTTTTTCGAAATATCCGCGGCAGTCATGGCGCCGCTGTCAAGCAGAGAGAGGTAGACGCGTATCTCGTAGCTCGTCAAGCCAAGGTTTTCCATGGCCTTCCTTGACCTGTCGCTAATGCTCAATTCTTCTCAAACTGAGGGAACGTAATATATTAAGCTGCCCAACAAAACCGTTCTGGCAGGATAGGCTAAAAATCCGGAGGTTTTCTCGTGATTTGTGCGTAGATTTTAACTTATTCACCGTAGGAATTAGTAGGTTAGCTTTATATACAAAATGGAAAAGGTGTTCATTAAGGTAATAGTATGGACCTAATCCAAATTTCGAATATGTCTAGCAAAAGCGTAGGTGCTAGGCGGACAATAAGGTTTACTCAAAGCATCTGTCCAGACTGCAACATGATTCTGGACGCTGAAGTCTTTGAAAGGGACGGCAAGGTCTTTATGACCAAGACGTGCCCGACTCACGGCGAATGCGAAGAGCTCTACTTTGGCTCGTACGAAATGTACAAGAAATTCAGCACCTACTGGATGGACGGCAAGGGTGCGCATGCTCCAAACGTAATGATAGACAAGTGCTCGTGTCCAAACAACTGTGGACTTTGCACCAACCACCTTTCACACTCTGGACTTTCCAACATGATCATCACAAACAGGTGCGACCTGACGTGCTGGTACTGCTTCTTCTATGTCAAGAAGGGCCTTGAAGGCGCTTACCTGTATGAGCCAAACATGGAGCAAGTAAGGGCAATGATGAAGACGCTCAAGGCAGAAAAGCCGATCGCAGGCAACTCAATACAGATAACTGGAGGCGAGCCGATGCTCCGCGACGACATTGCAGAGATCATCAAGATAATGAAGGAAGAAGGCGTTGACCATGTCCAGCTCAACACCAACGGCATCAAGCTGGCCATGTCGCCAGACACGATGCGCCAGGTAAGGATGTCTGGCGTCAGCAACCTCTACCTTTCGTTCGACGGCGTAACCCCGAGGACAAACCCCAAGAACCACTGGGAAATCCCATACACGCTGGAATCGGCGAGAAAGTGCGGAATGACCGTAGTCTTTGTGCCAACAGTAATCAAGTCGATCAATGATCATGAGCTTGGCGGCATCATCCGCTTTGCGCAAAAGAACCTGGACGTAGTCCACGCAGTCAACTTCCAGCCAGTGTCGCTAACAGGCAGGATGGGCAAGAAAGAGCGCGAGAAATACAGAATCACGATCCCAGACTGCATCGAGAGAATCGAAGAGCAGACTAATGGCGAGATTTCAAAGGACGGGTGGTTCCCGGTGCCGTCATGCATGCCCATGACAAACATCATCGAGGCTTTCAGCAAGAAGCCAAAGTATGAATTGTCAATACACTTTGCATGCGGCGCAGGAACGTACGTCTTTGAAGACATGGAAACAAAGAAGCTGATACCGCTGACATCGTTTGTCGACATCAAAGGCGTCCTTGAATACTTTGAAGAAAAGGCCGACGAGATCAAGTCAGGCGCCAACAGGTACTGGGCGATGCTTGAAGTCGTGCGCAAGCTAAAGCAGTTTGTCAACAAGGAAAAGCAGCCACACGGGCTGGACCTGGCAAAGATGTTCTCCAGCATTTTGCTGAAGCGAAACTTTGACTCTGTGGGCTCGTGGCACGTTAGGTCGATGTTCCTTGGCATGATGCACTTCCAGGACAAGTACAACGAGGACCTTGAAAGACTCCAGAGATGCGACATACACTACCTGACACCAGACCTCAGAATCATTCCATTCTGCGCGTTCAATGTCATCCCAGAATGGTACCGCGACAGGATACAGAAGAAGTACAGCATCCCGGTCGAAGAGTGGGAGAAGGCACACGGCCAGACCCTCGAAGCAGGTCTCTACAGGGGCCTGATGAGAAGGGGCAAACCAGAAGCCGAGATGGGCTGCGCCCTGTCAGAAATGCACAAAGCTGCGGCACAAGCCGCCGACGACCACAAGGGCGTCGAACTCCGCAACAACATGGCTGGCGCGTAAGCGCACCCTTTTTCTTCTTTTATTGCTACATCTCGTGCCGGTACCACTTGTAGATGTAGTAAGCAGCGCCGATGATTATGATGGCAATAATGAGCGGCCATATGAAATAGATCACTATTGCAGCCACGATAATAAGGGCCGCTATAATCATTACATCAAGCACACCTAGTGATCTTGCCATGATGTACTAATTGCTGCCCGGTGGCGTAAATTCTTTTAGGTGCACTCTGCACTGTCAGGCTCCTGCCGTTTGTCTGCCAGCTCAAGTGCGCGCCTGCCCTTTTGCGTAATGGTATAGACCCTGCACGTGCCAACAGCCATGACCTCGGCTGCCAAGCCGTACCGCAATAGCTTTGCCATATGGCCGTCGACTGCCTTCCAGTCGATGCCAAACTCCTGCGAAAGTTGGAGCCTGTTCTTTGGTTCGAGAAGCGATCTCAAGAGCATCGTCCTAGTCATGCCTCCTTTCATCTCGACAAGCAATTCAAACACACCACAGCAGAGCTCATTTTCAGTCCACCTGGACTTGGTCAGGCCGCGTCACACGCCGCGCCAGCCATCCGCGCCAAAATCTCCAAGTGATAGCTCCGCTCCGGCAAGCTTTCTATCTTGAAGGTAAAGCATCTGGTTAGCTATTTTACGATCTTGCATCGCCTTGAATTGTGGCTGGGTTTCGGCTGCGCCAGAGCGGTAGTCAACAAATGCTGCACGGGTAAGAGTCATGGCGGTAAACAGGAACAATGCTAGGCTCGGGGTCCTCGTGCTCATTTCAGCGGAGCTGACCTCCTGCTTGGAGCAACATTAGAATATACGCCTGCTGAGGATAAATATCTTAGGCAACTAGGCAGCATACCTGCCGTACTCCACTATGCCGTTCTTGCGAGGATCCCACGTCGGAGGCAGTATCCACGGGTCGCCGTTTGCACCCACTTCAAGATCCAGCCTTGGTAGCACATTTGAGGGAGGGCCCTGGAGTGATGCAGGTCCCTGATATGCCTTGCCATTCAGCGGGTCGTACAGGCTGCCGTGGCAGGGGCATTGCCGTTGCCATTGATCATCGCGGAAGGGTCTTCTTCGCGCGGCTTGCGTTGAAAATACTTCCAGAGACACCATAGGTGGAGACATACCTTGCTGTATAGTCGAAATGCTGAAAAATCATTTTGCTGCCGCCAAGCTATTGATAAACGCATAATTTCGTAACCTCGCCAGGCTTGCAGTACTTGAGCAGCTTCTGCTCGGCTCCCCGGCCGATGGGTATATGACTTGCCGTGAAGTAGGAACGGACTATGTCGGGT
>JAHEZV010000030.1 GCA_023250885.1 Nitrososphaera sp.
CGCTTACGACCAACATCGGGTTTCCGATTGCGAGGTCAAGGTTATAGGTCGAAGTCATTCCAAGAAGCGTGTATATGAGGTAAAATACAGCAATAGATACGGTCTTGATTATGAACCTATTCATCAGGGCAATCTTGGGCGAAGAATACGAGATGCCTATAGTCAGCATCAGAATAACAATGATCAGGCTAATCGGCTTGAAAGTGATCATTGTCAGAAGAAGGGCCGCGCACCCGCAGTCAATCACTAGAAAGCTTGAACAGGGAGTAAGCCGCTAATGCTTTGGGCTCGACAGAGTCACTATAGTCGTATATAGACTATATAGAAATCATTCTTAAGGTCGCTTTGCGCTATGGGTCCCGTGGCAACCACATTTGCGCCTGATTCTTTTGAAGTCGTGAGCATCTCTCCAATCTCCGAGCAGGTCAAGCGTCTGCAGGTACTTTCGTGCGATGTGTGCAGCGTCGGCAGGGCCTCTTTTGATGTCTTTATCGATGGCATCATCAGCGAAGTGACCGTTCTCAAAAGATGTTGCGACAAGTGCGTCAAGTCGTTCAGCCGGTAATGGCCTTTATTATCAGCAGGCTTGCGGCAGCCAGCCCTGCGCTGGCAGGTATCGTTATTATCCATCCATAGACTATGCGCTTGCCGAGACCCCAGCGGACAGCAGAGAGCCTTTTTGTAGACCCTGCTCCCATGATTGCGCCTGAAATTGCGTGTGTGGTGCTCACAGGAATTCCAAGCCAAGCCATCGATGTCAGGATAGCCCCACCGCCCGTTTCTGCGCAGAACCCCTGATACGGCTTTAGGTTGGTCAGCCGGAATGCCATCGTCTTGACAATCCTCCAGCCGCCAAAGAAGGTGCCAAGAGCTATCGAAGCGGCCGCTCCCAATATCACCCAGATCGGGACGACAAACTCTTTGGATTGAAGCATTCCGCCTGCGATGAGGAGGGCCGTTATGACGCCCATTGTTTTCTGCCCGTCGTTTGCCCCGTGGGTCAACGAGAAAAATGAAGAAGACACGATCTGCAGCTTGCCAAACACCTTGTTCACCTTTCCTGATGCCTTTCTGCGCAGAAAGAACATTATTGCAAACCCAAATCCAGCAGCTATTGCAAAGCCGATTGAAGGTGACACTACCATGAATACCAGTACCCGCTCGATGCCGTCAAGCGCAAGTGCCTGCAATCCTCCAACAATTAGTGCAGAGCCTGCGAGTCCTCCGATAAGCGCATGGCTGCTCGACGACGGCAGGCCAAACCACCAAGTGATAAGGTCCCACACTATTGCGCCAATCAGACCTGCAAGGATCACATAGACTGTTGAGAATTCTGGCAGGATTATGCCCTTGCCCACAGTTGCCGCCACTGCCGTGCCAAACACAAAAGGCCCGGCAAAATTTGCAAATGCTGCCATGACTACTGCCTGGAGCGGCCGCAGCACCCTCGTGCCCACCACCGTCGCTATCGAATTTGCAGCATCGTGGAATCCGTTCACAAAGTCAAAAAACAGGGCCGCTGCTATTGCTCCGTAAACCACTATTATTATTTCTCCAGTCATGCCTGATCACCCATACTTGAGCGCAATGTCTTCAAACACGTCAGCTACGTCGGCACATCTGTCAAGAGCCCCTTCAAGGGTCTCGTAGATCTCTTTTAGCTTGATGATTTCAATTGGGTTGTTTGTTTCAAAGAGTTCTGCAATTGCGGTCCTGTAAATCGTGTCCGCCTCATGCTCGTACTTGCTGATGTTGCGGCAATGATCTATCAGGTCGGCAGAATTCTTGAACCCTCTCAGCCTAGTCATGAGCAGATGCACCTCCTGAGATGCAGACAGCAAGATCTTGGCCAATTCTAGCATGTACGAAGTCGGCTCTTTTATCTTGAACAGGACGAACCGTTCTGCAGTCCCGTCAGTGTAGTCCAGAATTTCGTCAACTGCGCCGGTAAGGCTTGATATGTCTTCGCGATCCAAAGGCGTAACGAAAGTTTTGTCAAGCAGCATGTAAAGGTCGTGCGTGATCCTGTCGCCCTCATGCTCTAGATCCTTTATCTTTGCCTTCCGCTCGTTGACGTTATCAAAGTTTGATATCAATTCTACAATAGCGCTGGTAGCCTTGAGCAGGTTGGCGCTCTGCATTTCCAGCTTGTCTATTATCTCCTTGTCGTTGGAACGCACCCACGAGAGAAAGCCGGCTTTCATAGACCAGAATCTGAACTACGTGAATATATTACATACTGTCATATACTATATGATCTATATTGATCGAAGATGGGCGATCGCCTACGGTGTAACCCAGCGGAATGGATTGGGCGTGACATAGTCGTCTTTTTCTGCTGTGTTCTTTTTCTCTACCGGCTTGGCTTCATTTTCATGCCTGCAGTGCTTTTCAAACTCGTCTAGATCCGTAAAGGATGCCAGGCACTTGTTGCAAACAAGGTAGCTGGCCTTGGAATCTACAGTAATAGAAATCAGCGGTTTCTTGCTCATCCTTATCACCCTGTCTTGTGGCAGAGTTATCGCTATTATCCCGCCATCTTCCCAGCTCTTGAAATGCTTTTCAAATTCTTCGTAAGCAGAAAGGGTAAAGCAGGCTACCGGATCGTTGTCAAAATCACATGATTTCTTCCTGCTGATGTATTCGCTGTGCAGGTTTTGCAGCCAGCGGTCGACGATCTCTGGGTGCTCCGACAGGATCGACTGGACGATCTCGGGAGTGTAAATCGCGATTTTGGTTTCTAACGCGCTATTCGCCGCCAAGCCATAGCCTTTCAGCTTCAAGCCAAGCGATTCATCCTCAAACGCACTTGTCATACGATATTATTGTTTTCCAAATTATTAAGGCTTCCTTAAATAGAATTGAAAATAATGGGCAAAAACAAAAGAATTGACTAGTTAATAGCGTAATCTATAAATTATATTATAAATCTTTTATTGGGTTTATATGCTTGCGTGGGCTATTACAGAAAATCCATAACGAAATTCCTCAACTCCTGTTGAAGCGACATTTGATATAGATCCTTACATCAGGTGCATGCTGTTACCCGACAAACAGATCATCTTCATAGCCTTGCAGTCAAGGGTCGCATCAGGCGACTCTATTTCGCCAAACAGCATATACATCACGAACATGCGTGTCCTATTCAAGGGCCCTCAATGGCTTGGCCTGAAGGCTGGGGTCACTTTGCCAAATACGGTGCAAAGCGCGTCGACAGCGGCGAGGCGCGAGCACTAGAATTTTATTCTTCACTACACTTACACCAGCCTGGAGCATGAACTATCAGGAGCTTTGCAAGGCTGTGGCCGGCCTGCACGGCAGTGTAGAAGTTGCCATGGTACTGTCAAATGACAATATTGTCGGCTCACATCTAAAGTCCGGCGGTCCGGCTCCGGACGAAGACGAGTTCCGCCATATGATTTCGCAAATTGAAATGATAGTCAGGACCACAAAGGCCAATGAGGACAAGTTTGGCGATCTTGGGTTCATAACGATCCATTACAAGTACATCGACGGGTTGTTTTTCCCATTAAATGATCACGATACTCTGATCGTGGGAGTGGTGCAGCCCTATGAGCATGATGCCCTTTCAGTCAAGATATTGAGACTTTTGGTACGCAAGAAGTAAAAGTGGGCAGGGGGTGATTTGAACACCCGACCACCTCGATGTCAACGAGGTATCATAACCGAGCTAGACCACCTGCCCGCTAACTGCAAATTTTTGCTGCCCAAATATATGTCATGATCTGTCTGACGAGGCTATGACAACTATTAACGATTCGACTAGTGCAGGCACTTTGTGTAGCGCAAGAGGAATTGCCGCTTCGAATGGCTGAAGCAACCGGTTTATCCTCCCCCCATATTACAAAGACTAATTGAAAATAACAGATATTCTTGCGTAGAAATACACCGTTAGGGCCTGTTAGTTCGTTGTAAAATGGTGCTAGATTCCAACATAACGGTACTCCAAACATCGATCATCAAAGTGATAATCCCGACTATTAGAATCCCACCGGCAAACAGAAGAAGGTCCGCGGGCTTGAATGAAAGTATTCCTTCCATGAGTGCTACCTTCTATCTATTAGAACAAGAGGCTCATCAGTTCTTGTTGAAAATTTCACATTTGACTTCTGAACGGATCTGTTACCTTCCCTTCCTTGATGAGTCTGAAGACCTCACTGGGAAGAAGGTTATCAACCAAGATAGTCCCATCCTTCTTTACCAGTCTAAATTTCAACATCTTTGCTTACCGCGATTCTGCTGATGCTCCAATGAATCTTCTGCTCTTCTCCCTTGAAGACTTTCCCAGATGTTGTGATTCGCTCTTGCATCTATTTCACTGATTCTGTATTAACATAGTCCTCGTTCATGACATAAGTGAACTGTCCATATTGAAGTGGCAAATGGTTAGCAAAGAAGACCGGCGAAATGATTCATATGCCGAGTTAACCAGAAATTGAAGGAATTTCGAGATAGTTTTTCGAACGTCTCTAGTCCTAGTGAAAGCTTCTCTAACTATCCGCAAATAGCTTGGCCTTCGAATCGCATGAAAAGAAAGTATTCTGGTTGAGATGAAATTATTGAAACCCATGGCGTGCTAAACTTAAATTAAGATGACAACAAAACGTTAGCTATTGATGGTAAAAAGCGAGCTGTGTGATTAGGAGGAGGCAATGCTAATGGCATTCCTTGCATCTTTAGGTAGATCTATGATCGTCTGTCTTTCTAGCGATGACCGGGATTATTGTTCAATTGAATGTCTGATACATTATCTAGCAAACTTGTGTAAAGCGATAGACCGAAGAGGTACCATAGTCCAAGCCTATCTGCTGAAGTGTTGTCTATAGCTCGATTGCCAGCCTGAATTTGCGCATATCCGTGGCCTCCATGGTCAATAATCAAGTCGGGAACTCTTACAGGCGTAAGCGGTTGGCGGGCATCCTCGAATTGCAATGGCAATTGATATTCATTCTCGTCAATCCGGTTACGGCATGCTGTGTAAGATAGGACGATACGGATGTTGGATGTGATCCTCGCGACTCTGAAAGAAAATAACAGGAAGCTAAAAGAGCACAACTCTGAAGTCAGCAGCATATAGGAGCTGGTAAGGAGGATGGGAATCGACACATCCAAGCTGCATTAGCCATAGATAAAGTTAAGAGTCACCTGCGGCGTTTTTACTGCATTATTTGGACAGCGAGTCCTTCGAGATAATTCATGGTGATGCTTACCAGATTGTAAAGCAATTGCCCGCCGGCAAGTTTCGCGCAATCATCACTTCGCCGCCGTATTACCGCCACCGGCACTATGGCAACAACGAATATGAAATAGGCAGAGAGCAGACAGCTGAAGTGTACCTTGACTCGCTCACTAGCGTGTTTGCAGCGTGCCTGGATATATTGGCAGATGACGGCAGCCTGTGGATAGTGATAGGCGACACCAGGCGGCGGCATGAAAAACTAAGGATCCCTCACCGCCTTGCAGAAGCGCTGGTACGGGCCGGCTATGTCTTCCGAGAAGATATTGTTTGGTACAAGAAAAACAATATCAGCAGCAGCTCTCAGGATAACTTTTCTCAGGCATACGAATATGTCTTGTTCTTTTCAAAGAACCGCCGCTCGTACGCAAACCTTGACGCAGTGAGAGTGCAAGGCAACGAGGCAGCTGAAGGGCGCAACAAGGTGCCGCCGCCTGACATGATGCAGTACGCTTCGGAAAACCCTGACAGAAGCGAGATCGCGCGCATTGCAAACATCATACACAACGCGTCCAATTCCACGCCGCTTTCAAAGCTTCCAACTACGCCAGAAATTGCGCTAGCCTACGGCTATGATCCGGAAAAGTTCTGCCCGACATGCTACCGCAAGTTCAAGCGTCACGCGACGCGCCGGAGGATAGGAGATCACAAGCATTACCCGATATTTGCAGTCTGCAACCCACACGGCAAGAACCCGTCAAACGTGTGGGAGATAGCGACAAAGGCCCACTATGGCAACGAGCACTTTGCGATATTTCCAGAAGAGCTGGTCGACATGATTGTCAGGTTTGCGACTGAAAAGGGCGACAATGTTCTAGACCCATTTGCCGGCAGGGGAACCACCGGCATCGTCGCGACATCGCTCGGTCGCAAGTTCGTGGGCATCGACCTTTACAAGGAAAATGTGGAGAAGGCCAGCAGGAACATAGCCGAGGCCGACTGCAACGCAAATCTAATAATGGGACTTGCGCCCAATAGTCCGCATTGACGCCTGACGAAAGCCTGACAGGCAGCGAGAAAGACGGCCTGTACAAGGCGATATTTTCAAGGAGGGATGTCCGTTCCCACTTTATTGGCAAGGAAATACCGAACGATGTCCTGGTCAGAATATTGAATGCGGCCCACCACGCCCCTTCAGTCGGGTTTTCGCAGCCGTGGAACTTTATCCTGATAAAAGACAGGGCGATCCGCCAGAAGGTCAAAGAATCGTTTGTGCGCGAGCGCGAGCGCTCAATTTCAATGCTGGATGGGAACCAGCATCGGCAAAAACAGTACGTTTCGTTAAAGTTGGAAGGGATATTAGAATCTGCAATCAATATTTGCGTCACTTACGACCCGACGCGCTTTGGACCCTTCGTCCTCGGCCGAACATCAATAGAAGAAACTGGGGTCTACAGCGTCGCTTGCGCTATACAGAACCTCTGGCTCTCGGCCAGGGCCGAAGGAGTTGGAGTCGGCTGGGTTAGCATTCTTGCAAACAGGGATCTTGAAAAAATACTGGCGATACCACCACACGTCAAGCCTGTCGCGTACCTGTGCCTTGGGTACGTAAGCGAATTTGCAGAAAAGCCGGACTTGGAGCGGGTCGGTTGGCTTCAAAGGATGGACCTTGCCAACGTAGTGTGCTACGAGCAGTGGGGCGTGCACCAGTCAGAGTCGTGGTCAGCTCTCCACGCGGTCATGGAAAAAATGGGCGAGGGCAAGCGTGAAGACAATATATAATCGTGCACTGAACGATGATTATTCGGCAGGCAAATGGGTTGAAATTTGGACCTAGCGTAGGCGGGCGAGAAAACTGCGATTGCTCTGCATGCAGTAGCGGCCTGTCTTTTAGCATATATCATCACAATCTCGCCCGATACCTCTTTATCATACTTGCCTTTGCCGGCCTCCTCTCCACCGGCTGGTTTGGCATACCGCTCGTTCCACAATACCTTGTCAGCAATAAGGCAGACATCCTCGCCGGCATTTTCACGCTTTTTAGCGCCCTTGGCACCATCTGGGGCGTGATGGCATATCGCGAGTTTACAAAGTCAATCCAGCTTGTCATGGACGCAAGGGACGCAGCGCGCAGGCTAAACCACATGATAGGCGAGTACGAATACAAGTCCTACAACCCGGTCACCAAGGACTACGAAGCCGGCTTTGTCCCGTCCGGCCCAATAGATTTCTGGGACAAAGAAATGCAGGTACCTGCCTGGATGGACAAGGGCAAGTACTGGCACATTCTGCTCAGCCTTCAAGGCGGGAGCAAAGAGGTCAGGCTGACAGTGGTCAAGGACAAGGACCTGTCGTTTAACAGCGGCACCCAGAACGTGGCAATTACATCCCGGGAAAAGGTCAATGGTGGAGAAATAAAGTCATGGCGCCATGTCTACATCGTCAGGATCCCACAATGGCTCGTGATGAACACCGAGCGCAAGAGGTTTGTAGACGGCGCTCCGGGCGACCAGTTGGCTGAGCTTGTCGCCGACCTCAACAAGAAGATAGTGGCAGCCTCTGACGAGGTAGCGGAGTGGGAAAGGCAGAGGATAAGATATCCGTGGAGCGAGATGACACTTGGCATCTACCTCAACAAGAGCCTTCCTCTTAGGATCGTTTACCGACAGGTGATAAGGAACCTTCCCGGCGCCAAGAGGCGTGGTATCGAAGAGACAAACGCCAACCTTGCAAGCGTCAAGGACGACGAACTCGTCGCTTCGGTACTCGAGCTTGCGTCTGAAAAGGGGGTCCCGCAGGGCAGGATCGAAATGCTGCAGCTGCTCCTCAGGTTCCTGAAGAACGCGTACACCCACCTCGGCCTCGGCGAGGGTGCAAGCGAGTACCACAGCTTCCATCACTCGCTTGAAGTGTCGTACATGACCCTCCACATGATTCCAAAGGAATTTCAACGGATCCAGTTTGAACCCAAGGATTACGAACTTGTACTGGTGGCAGCGCTCTTGCATGACTATGATCCCGGCCAGCCGCTTGCATCCCACGAAGGGCCCAAGGGGCCAAGCATCGCAAGGACAATGCAGGAAATTTCAAAGACCCGAATCCTGGATGCTTACTTTACGATGGGATGGGAAGAGTTTGCAATCTATTTCCGAGCGATTCAGGCGCCGCTTTCGCCGCCTGAGGAGTTTGCCACTACACACCCCGAGTACGTCAAGGCGGACTGGAGCCCCACGGAAAGCATGATGGCAGAAATGCTAATCTGGAGAACGGACTTTCCATTCTCCCGGCAAGAGCTCGCGCAGGAAATGTTCAAGCGCCTGCTGGAGCAGCTTGGCGGCAAAGGCGAAGATGCCGGCAGACTAAAGTTGCTTGCAGAGATCCTGTGGCTTGCTGATCTTGCTGTGACGTACATGGGCTCAGATACTGTCAGGGCGTGGGACAGAGTTACGAACCTCTATGACGAGCTGGACCTGCCAAAGCTAGAAGCTGTGCCAAGGACCGACGCCTTTTTTGCAGATTTTGCCGAAAACGAAATTTTCAAACAGATAATCAGCATGAAGCACTTTCCCTACATATTCCTGCAGCGATGGAACCTGATCTACCGGTTCTTCCACGAAGGCAATCCGTCAACACAACTTAACAGGACGATAGCAACTGCAAGAAAGATGTACCTGGGCGTCAACCTAGAGATAGGAATGAGGAGGGGCGAAATGCTTCAGACCATAGCCACCGAAAACTGGGCCGAATATTTCTTAGGAATAGGCAAGGATCAGAACGAGGTTTTCAAGGCAAAGTCCCGGTTCACTGAGCTTGAGCCACAGAATGCTTCTGCCTTCTGGGGAGACACTGAAAAGCTGCTCCCAGCCATTGCCGACAGGTCGATAGACAACTTTTTGATGGTGCTGCCAGAACATTCTTCGCCTTTTACCACGATGGAAAGCAAGAGCTCATTCCGGTCCATGCTTGGGTTGATATCGAAAAAGCTGACGAGTGGTGGTGCGTTCCGAATTTTAACCGACATGGAAAAAGACAGTGCCCCGTTCAGGGAGCTCGTATTACTCGCAAACCAAGCCAGCTTTCAGCTGGCCGCGGGCAAAGGCAAGACATATTTTCCAAAGGACTGGCGCGACCAAGAGTTCAGGCCTGACAGGAAACCACAGATCGTGGTGCTCGCGCCGAAATAGACGAATGCCTTAAATTGGCGCTACAAAGGGTGAACAATGCGCGGGCTCGTAGCTCAGCATGGACAGAGCGAACGCCTCCTAAGCGTTAGGTCGAGGGTTCGAATCCCTCCGGGCCCGCTACAACTGTTGTCGCGAGTCCTGTCCCTTGACGACGACTTTGCAGTTTGGCGGGGTTCCTGCGAATTCCCATCCGACAACATTGAACGAGCTAAGAAATTCTACAACAGCTTGTTTGACTGGAAGATAGAGAAGATGCCTGATCCCATTGAATATTGGATGTTTGCCACTATCATCGACAAAGGAGAGCAAACGATTGGAGGTCGGGTGATGAAAAGGCAGCAGGCGCAGCAACCAATCATAAACGACATCGATGTCAATTCAATGGGCGACTACGCCAAAAAGGTGGAAAAGTTCGGCGGCGAGGTAAAAGTCCCAAAGACAGAGGTTCCTGGCTTTGGCCTGTTTGCCATGTGCACAGACACAGAGAACAACACCTTTGGTCTGTCGGAGTCAAAGGAAGGCGCCCACTAGCTCCATCTTTTTTTAGTTTAGTTCTGCAGTATGACGTAGTTACGCCCAAAGACAAATCCTACGTACATCATCGCCCCCCTTTGCAGCACGACTGATATCTGTGATATTATCTTGCCATCCTCAAAATTTATTTTCCCTTCTTTGCGCGCCAGCGAAATTTCGTCAGGCTGTACAAACAGCGGCATCATGACCGCCTGCAACTGCTTTTGCTCACGCATGTAATTGAGCATCTTGATAACAAGCTCAAGATCGTGTTTTGTGTCTGGCAGTACGATGTCCTCGCTGTACGGGGTTATTTCGTCTGGCATCTCCGTCCCTTCAATCCTTGCTGCCCTTGCCACCACCGGCAGCTTTTTCCATTCGGACTTGAACTCTATCAGCGACAGCAACTCCCCAATCTCACCCTTGAATGCTGTCAAGTCGTCGGCGCTTCCCTTCTTTTGCCGCGCCACTATCTTCCTGATCTCGTTTAAGACTTCATCGGTGCTTTTGAGGGGCCGGATATTAAAGAGCACCATGATGGATAAGTGGCTTGGCTTTTGAATATTCCTGTCAGACGCCGGCCAGCCTAACACGGCCGTAAAGGCGCGCGTGGTGGAGCTCTCCTATCTCGTCGCGTCTGTGTTTTCTTCGCTCAAGGACATAGCCGCTTGTCGAGTGGTAAATTATCACCATGTCCTTAGGGTAGAATGAGAGCATCTCGTGGTTGGTAGAATCTGACGCCATGTGCCGCAGGTGAATCCGCTCCCAGGAAAAGAGCTCGTCTATCTTGCCCCGGAAATGAAAGGTGCTTCCGCATGGGCACTTGACGTCACGCCAGCTCCCGGAGATGTTTTGCAGCCACGTGCTGTCAGACAATGGGATCGCAGTGATCTTGTGGCTTTATTATTCTATCCGCCTGTCATCTTTGTGAACCGGCTACTGCTGCTCGTGGATTTGATATAGTCGAGGTTTGCAAGGGCCACCGCTGCCGAATCCCTTACTTCCTTGCTCTCGTCCTTGAGCGCGTCCTTGAGCGTCTTTCTTGCTTCCTCTGAGCCAATGACGCCCAGCGCCACCGCTGCTTCGTGACGGACGAAAAAGCTGGGGTCAGACCTTACAGAGTCTGCCAGAGCCGCTATGCCGCTTGTGTAGCCTAGCTGGCCAAGCGAAAACGCCGCTTCGTGCCTCACAAGGGCGTCGTTGTCGTGTTTGAGCACATTGCCTATTGGTTTGACCGCGTCTTCGCCGGCAATATCTGCAAGGATACAGACTGCCCGGGTGCGGACAACGTTATCGTGATGATCTAGCAAGTCATTGAAGTACTGCTCGTTCTTGCTATCAAACTGCCTTTCCATTTCCTCAAACAGCTTGATCCTATCATAATGTCTCGAACTGTTCACGCGGGTATTACACAGAATCAAGGGCTTTTATTTTTTCGCTCAATCCCGGCCAGAAAGCTGGCTACCTTGGCTACGAGCTCGTCCATGTAGTATGGCCTTGCAACCACCACGCAGAACATCCTCTTTGTTGGGGACAGGGAACGGGAAGACGTCTGCCAATTCCTGCCTGACAATAGTAAAACCCGCCTTGCCCAAGTAGTCTTCGTTGTCCTTACAATCGAGGTCATGAGCTGCGCCTGTATGGCTATCGTAGCCTGACGCCCGCCGTTTGGAAGCGGCATTTTAGGCTTGACGGACCAGGAAAGCACTGACGAGTCTTCCAGCAGGGCGGTTATCATTTTGATGTGACAAACCTTCGAGACATTATTATAGCGCTCTTCGAATTACCAGTCGTGTATATGCGCGTAAGGTACTGGCGTCTCGGCATCACCGACGTTTTGAATGCAGGCTACCCTGCTGAAAAGGCCAACCACTGGGACATCAAGTGCATGCAGGGCGAATATGAGCACTTTGGCGTTTTTTGGTACCGCTATGGCACGCCATTTGACAAGGAGCCGGTGCACGGGCTATGCTTCTACTTCAACGATATCCCGAGAAAAACAGTAGACGAGCTGGCAGCATTTTTGCAGTCCAAGTTCGGGGGCCAGCTTCTCTTCCGGCAGGCCCGGGGTTTTTTGCAGGGGTCAAAGGAGTTTGCCGACGGAAAATCGGTAGCGATGCTTGCCAACGAGCTGAGCCTCAAGTTCAACGCCCCTGTCGAGCTCACGATAGAGTTCGAGAAGGCAACCAAGGAAGAGGTAGATCAGGAAGCGTTCAAGCTGCCAGCCTCAAAGTCCCTCCCGATAACAGGCCCGGACTGATATAGCATTATATTTCCTGGGCGCCTATCTATCCCGTGTCAATGGCGGCAGGGATGACCATCCGGGAGCATATCGAGGAGCTCCGCGTTAGGGTGTTCAGGATTGCGCTCTCGATAATCATCATCACCGTTTTCGCCATGTCGTTTGACCTCCGGCCTGTCGAGGTTGGCGGCCTGCCGCTTGCGTATCCATACCCGGACCCGATACACAACGTTTCCACCCGCCTTACCTTCTACATGCAGGATACGCTTCTTCCGGAGGGTGTCAAGCTGATCCAGACCGCTCCCGGCCAGGCATTCTTTGCCCAGATATATGTCTCTGCGCTGATAGGGGTGATTGCTTCAATACCGCTCATAGTCCGGGAAATATCGGCGTTCATTTCGCCGGCAATAAGCACCAACATGAAAATTGGGATATTGAATGTCTTCCTTCCGGCAGTCGTTCTTTTTGTCGCAGGGATCGTATTTTCCTACTATGTAGTCATACCGTTCACCCTTGACTTTCTGTACCAGTATGGCCAAGCCTTGAACGTCGCGACCTTCCTAACGATAAGCGACTTTATCACGTTCGTGATGCAGTTCTTCCTAGGATTTGGGATCGCCTTCCAGCTGCCGATAGTGATGTACGGAGTATCGCTCACCGGCGCAGTGTCGCCGCGCTTTTGGCGCGACAACTTCCGCTACGCCGCCATAATCCTAGTGGTATTTGGCGCCATAATCACCCCGGACGGCAGCGGTGTGACGATGTGGTTCGTTGCCGGCCCCATGTTTGCGCTATACTTAGCTGGCTTGTTGATTGTAGAGAGAAGGGCGGCCACCAAAACTAACACTTAAATTCTTAGCCCAGCTATCCTATGGCAGATGGTTGCTGAAGGGCTGTCAAATCTCATAATGCAGTTCGCAGGCCTTGGAGGAATGGAGTGGGTCATTATCATCGGCCTCATCGTGGTAGTCTTTTTTGGTGTGAAAAAGATCCCCGAACTTGCAAGGTCGTTTGGCAAGGCAACAGCCGAGTTCGAGAAGGCGAGGATTGAGGCCAAGAGGGAGCTCCAGCAGATGAAAAGCCAGGGGAGCGTTGGCAGGGAAAAGCTTGAGGCGATAGCCGACTCGCTTGGCATCGACTACACCAACAAGAACGACGACGAGCTGAGGTCTGCAATCGAAGTAGAGCTGAATAAGAGCAAACAGTAGCTTGGAACCTTTTTATTACAATCTTTTTTCACTTCTAACTGTTGATTAGCCTGCAGCAGATCGCATCCATCGTCGACCGGTACGACCTGAAGAACATCACCGTGGGCACCATTGGCAGCCACTCGGCGCTCGAAGTGATGGACGGTGCCAAGGACGAGCACTTGAAGACGGTGTGCATCTGCCAGAAGGGCAGGGACCTGCCGTACCGCCGGTTCAAGCGGCTAGCCGACGAAATCATCCTGCTCGAAAAGTTCTCAGACATCATGAACAGGGAGAACCAGGAAAAGCTCAGGGAGCTCAACACGATAATGGTGGCGCACAGGGCCTTTACCGCTTATCTAGGATACGACAACATAGAGAACAACCTGAAGGTCCCGATATTTGGCAATCGGTCCCTCTTGCGCGCAGAAGAGCGCACCGCTCCAAGAAACCAGTACTATTTGTTAGAGAAGGCCGGCGTCCGGCACCCAAAGATCTACCGCAAGGCTTCAGACATTGATGGGCCCGCGATGATTAAGGTGCAGGAGGCAAAGCGCAAGCTGGAAAGGGCGTTTTTCATCGTGTTGTCGTACGAAGACTATAAGAAAAAGTCAAAGCAAAAGATCGAGCAGGGGCTCGTCACCAAGCAGGACCTTGACAAGGCAACGATAGAGGAGTACGTGCCCGGTACTTATTTCAACTTGAATTACTTTGTTTCCCCGCTCACGGGCGAGAGCGAGTTCCTTGGAATCGAGAGGAGGCTGCAGACCAACTTGCACGACTTTGTGTCACTCCCGGCAAAGCAGCAGATGGAGATGGACCTCCAGCCGTCGAACATCGAAGTTGGCCACACGCCGGCCAGCATACGCGAGTCGCTTTTGGAAAAGGTCTTTGAGATGGGCGACAAGTTTGCAGTAGCAGTCAGAAAAGAGTACCCGCCGGGGGTGATCGGATCGATCTCGCTCCAAAGCATCGTGACATCCGACCTTGACTTTGTCGTTTATGACGTGTCCTTGCGGGTGCCGGGCAACCCCATAATGGCGACCACCAGCCCGTACACGAAATACTACTATGGCTACACGATGGGAGTCGGCCGCAGGATCGCAATGGAGATCAAGGATGCGGTGGGGCAGAGAAAGCTGCGCGACATCGTGACCTAACCTACGCGCGCTTCCAGTATTCCAGTAGACATACACATGCGCGTTTCCAATCAAGAAATCGCGTAAGAATTAATTCTTTTATACAAGCTCCTATTGCCCGCCAATGTTTTATGTACGTCTTCGACCCCGGCTCCGTTAACTTTGCGTTTGCTACATTCCCGTCCCGTCAAATGCCCAGCCGACGATAAGTTAACAGAACCCTCAAAACTCCGGCTCTTAAATTCTACAATATTAGGGAGCATCCTGACTATCAGTAACGAAATACGCAAAATTGACAGGCCGCCAAAACGCACTAAAGAACAATTAGAATTGGCAAGGCTATTAGCATACAAGAAGCTAATATCCGAAGTGCTACACAAGGGATGTCAGAATCAGAGATTGGACGAGTCATGACGTTATCTTTGCAGGAAAAAGAAGAAGAATTTCGGGCCCCATAGAGAAAAACTTTTGAAGCGCAATATAGAGAAAATCCAAAAACATTTTGTGAAAATTCAAAAACATTTGACGTTGAAGACATCATAGAACAAATGCGAATGCAGGCAGGATGGATCCCAACGGACCGACCACAGCCTCTTAGGGCCATCGACATAGTTAACAGATTTATCTTAAGGATTGTCAAAGAAGAAATAGAGAAGCCATGCCAACGAGGCAATGAATTAGTATAGAACAATTAGCGCTCTATCGCTTCTTCAAATAGGTTCTTTCTCACCTTGATTGGTATGTCATAGTACGATGCCAGCGCGATCGAGTCTGAAGCGCGATAGTTCCGCAGCACGAGCTCCCCCTCTTTGGTTTTGAAGTACAGGTTCGCGCGCAGGGCAGAGCCGCTCTGGTAGACGTGCACTTCGACCAGCAGCAGGTCCTGCATGACTGCGATCTCTTCCACAAGATTGTATATGGTCGGGATGCTGCCCTTGTCGCCCTCCTGGAACCGGGAGATGTGCCTTGCGACCTCGCCGGAAAAGGCGCGCATCGGAAATTCCTTGCCGTCCTCAGACTTTAATACGACTACACCCTCAAGGCCCACCTGATCGACTAACCCCACGTAACTTATCCGGGCGGGGATGTATTCTTCGTCCTGAAGGTCTGGCATTGTGTCTACTATAGGCGTTACCAAGAATTAAGGGTTTATCATCCGATAGGATTTAATTTGCAGTCAACCGATCCCGTACAGTGGCATGGACGAGAAGCGCTGGCAGGGCTTGAGGGAGAGCGGCTTTAGAATCTTTTTTGTGGGCCTTTTCTCGCTTGTCATCGCGTTTGTAATATACTCACGCCTCACGGCGCCTTCCTCAGACCCATTGGCGGTACAGGCACAACAGCTGAGCAACCTTGCGTACGCCATCCTTGCCATC
>JAHEZV010000031.1 GCA_023250885.1 Nitrososphaera sp.
AAAAGCTAGGTTTAGAGCATAAGCGATTAAAGGTTGCGAGGAGAGGTTCAGAACAAGTTTAGGTTCTTGCTGGGCCGCGCGATAAAAAAGGGCCCACTCGATAATGCTTTCACGAGAAACCTCATTTTCCTCATGAATCTTAAAACCAAGCAAAAACGCTTACCTATAAATTAGAACTTGGAAAAAGGAATAACCGCGGTGGGGTGGCAGAGCGGCCATGCGTTCGCCTGCAGATCGCGTCAGCGGTTAGCGGATTTATAGGGGTTCGAATCCCCTCCCCACCTCTGAATTCATCGGCAGACACATATTCGCGCCAGCACTGCCATTACAATGTGCACAGGTTCCACCACACATTTACTGTGAATGCAGAGATCAACAAAGTCTGGGAGTTTTACACCGACATCAATCACCTGCAAATCATTTCCCCGCCGCACATGCAGCTAAGGCTCGTCAAGTCGACCCACCAAAGGCTTGTGCAGGGTTCTGAAGTGTGGTTGACCGGCACGCTTCTCACGAGGAGCAACTGGCACTCAAAGATCACCTCGCTTGCGCCGCACAAATATGTTGATGAAATGCTCACCGGCCGGTTCCGGGTGTGGAGGCACATGCACGGCTTCCGCAAGATCAACAAAAACATGACTGAGGTGATAGACGAAATAGACTTTGAGCTCCACTACGGTCTACTTGGCAGGATGTTTGAAGGCTATGTCTTTTCGCAGCTGGAAAAGATCTTTGCCTACAGGAAGCAGGCCACGATAAAGACGCTAGAAAACTAGATCACTTTGACCGACTTGGCCAGCCGATGAGCTGATTTCTTGTCAAGCTTCACCTTGCTCAGGATCGTGTACCTGTCGGGCCGGAGCGACTGCGCGGTCATCAGTGCTTTCACTACGTGGTCCTCTGTCAAACCGATCTGCTTTGCCTTGGTAGGCGCGCCGACATTTTCGAGCGTCCCTGCAATCTTTTCCCAGTCAAGGCCGTGCAGTTTTGCCATCATTATCGTGCCCATGCCGACGCGCTCTCCGTGCAGCCCATAATTTGGCCCTGCCACGTATTCGACTGCGTGACTGAAGAGGTGCTCAGCCCCGGAGCATGGCCTGCTGCTGCCAGCAATGCACGCAGCAACACCTGCGCTTATCAGCGCTTCGACAATAGTGCGTATGCTGAACTGGCTCTTGCGCTTCAATTTCCAAGACTCGTCAAGGATTATCTTGGCGCTCATGTATGCAAGATTGGCCGCGTAGCTGCCAAAGTACTCGCCCTTTTCGTCACGCCCAAGTTCCCAGTCCTTGACCGCTGTTATCTTGCCAACCAGGTCGCCACAGCCGCCCGCAAGCAGCCGGGGCGGGGCCTGAGACATGAGGTGCGTGTCTGCGACCACGCCGATTGGCGTGCTTGCCCTTATAGAATGGGGCTTGTTGGTTCCCCTGACAGAAACAAAAGGGCTTGATATGCCGTCATGGGACGCCGATGTCGGCACGCTTAGAAAGGGCTTGCATATCTTGAAGGCAGTCATTTTTGCAACATCGACTGACCGCCCGCCGCCAAATCCTATCACAAAATCAGGCAGCCTGTCAGCGATCTTTTCCTGCAGTCTGGCGACAGTGTCCATGGACGCGTCACTTATCACGTGCCATGAGCTCCTGAGCGACGCCTTTTCAAGTGATGAATCGCACTCGCCGCCGGCCCTTGCCTTGACAACCGCGCCTGTTATGACCGCCACTTTTACCGCGCCAGCGTCAAGCGACCTGACAAGCGAGCCGACTTCTGAAACTACGCCCTCTCCTATGAGTATCATTCTCGGCAACTCCATAAGGTGAGTGGGCGGAGAATTCAATTGAAAAGACCTGCGCAGGGCAAATAATAAAGCTTGTACAGCTATTCGTTGGTCTCTTCTTCTTCCTCAGTCTCCGAATCCATGTCACCGCCTTCAGGCTCCGCTGCCGGCGCTTCTGTTGCCACCTCGCCAGCGGCAGCCTGACCAGCCACTTCTGCAGTCGCGTAACCGCGCCCCACCTTTGTTATCCTGATCTTGACGCTGTCTCCTACCTTTGTGCCGACTACAAAAACCACCAGACCCTGTACTCTTGCAACTCCGCTGTCACCCCTCTTGCTCATCGACTCGATCTTGACGTCGTACTCTTCGCCTACCCGTACAGGCGACGGCCTGAATGGCCTTGGACCTCCAAACCTTCTACCGCCGCCACCGCCGTAGCCACCCGAGCCTCCGCGGTAGCCGCTGTCGCTGCCTCCGTAACCAGAACTATCTTCCAAATTGGATCGCTCCGTAATATAAAAACGGGTAAGTATTTCAACTTTATTTTCCCTCGGGCAGTCAAGCCAAATATTTAATACAGGCATCAAGTAAAAGGAACGTCATAAGCCGTGCCTGCGCCGTTACTTTGATGGCCATTTAAGGGATAGCATTCATGCAGCATAAATCGCCTTACCAAGAATCTACAAGCCAAAATATCATGGCAGTGATACTGCAGAGTCTTCCGCATGAATCGGGCCTGACAAAAATAGAGTACGAAGGCCCGCGCATTGCGTTGTATTCAAAGAACCCGAGCTACCTGATGCAGAACAGCCAGCTCGTTTCAAACATGGTCAACACTATAAAAAAGAGGATCGTAATACGCACAGACGAGTCGATTAGGCGGCCTCAGGACGAATCAGCCAAAATAATTTCAGAAACTATTCCAAAAGAAGTCGGAGTCGCCGGCACGTTATTTGACGCCGTGCTGGGAGAGGCCGTTGTGTTTGCAAAAAAGCCCTGGATGCTGGCGCAGGTGGGCGAAGATTTCGACAACATAGAGCTTGCAGAAAAGACCGGCTGGAAGGTGCGGGTCAGAAAGGCGCCGCAGAACATGGTCCCTATTGAAGCGCTCTACAAGATTCTGGGCGAAACCGTGAGCGAGCGCACAAAATTCTATCGCGAAGTCGGGGACAAGATATTCCGGGACAAATTAAGCGACTCCGCGGAGGCCAGCCTCATGACGCTTGGAGGATTTGCAGAAGTTGGAAGATCTTGCATGCTGCTCACCACTCCAGAGAGCAAGGTCTTGCTTGACTGCGGCCTGAATCCATCTGCCAGGAGTTCACTTGCCGCAATGCCTCGCTTTGACGTTGCGGGCATAGGGATGGAAGAAATTGACGCGGTGGTGCTGAGCCACGCACACATGGATCACACCGGCTTTCTGCCCGTGCTTTTCAAGTATGGCTATGGTGGTCCCGTCTATTGTACCGAGCCGACGCTTCTGCTCATGAGCATGCTGCAAAAAGAATATACAAGGCGCTCTGGCGAAGCCGCGCTCTATTCAGAAAAGGACATCGACAGTACTGTCACGCATACTATAACGCTGACGCACGGGATAGTTACGGACATTTCGCCTGATGTCAAGCTGGTGCTTTCAAACTCGGGCCACATCTTGGGCTCGACTTCGGCCCACCTGCACATAGGAAACGGCGACCACAACATTGTCTACACTGGCGACATGAAGTTTGGCAAGACTATCGCGCTTGAAAACGCGTCTTGGAACTTTCCGCGCGTCGAAACCATGATAATTGAAAGCACGTACGGCGGCAAGGAAGACATCATGTGCTCGAGGGAAGAGGCCGAAGCCCGCCTTGCGAGTTCGATAAGCAAGACCATTTCCGCAGGGGGGCATGTGCTGGTGCCGGTGCCGGTGGTGGGCATTTCGCAGGAGATCATTCTCGTGCTTGACAGGTTCATGAAGGGAGTGCAGGCCCGGGTGCTCGTAGAAAAAGCCATTTCGGAAGCAACAGCCGTCTACGAAGCGTATCCCGAATTCCTCTCGAAGGAGATGCGCCAGCGCGTGTTGGAATCAGAGACAAGCCAGTTTGGCTCACAGTTTTCAATTGTAGAATCCGAATCGCTCAAGAGCGGTGAGCCTGCGGTGATACTTGCGCCTTCATCAATGCTTGTAGGAGGACCTTCGGTGAGCTACCTGAAGCAAATAGCCGGCGACCCGCGAAACAGGCTAATCATGCTTTCGTACCAGGCCGTTGACACACCGGGCAGGGCCATTCAGGACGGCACGCGTCAGATCACGATAAAGGGTGAAACAATGAACCTGCAGTGCCAAGTCGAAAGGATGGACGGCTTTGGCAGCCACAGCGACTACAATCAGGCGATGGAATATGTCAAGAGGCTTAGGCCAAAGCTCAGGCGAGTTCTTGTCAACCACGGCGAGCGAACAAAGGCACAGAACCTTGCAAGCTCGATAAACAAGTTCTTTAAAATCCAGACACAGCACCCGCTCGTGCAGGAAGCGATAAAGCTACTTTAGGTCGTACGCGCCTCGCCAGATCTTGACGCCAGGCGGCGTGATGACGATGCGCTCTTCGCCCAGCCTTGCAATGTCGCCGCCTACCGACTGCGCATACGAATACAGGTCTTCCACAACCTTGCGCAATTCTTCAACGTCCTTTTGCGCCAGTGGCGTGACCCTCAGTATCAGGATCATGTGCTTCTTGATATCCTCTTTTATCGCAGTGATATCGCTAATATCACGCAGCGTAAGTGCCTTCAAATAAACAGGTGTTTTTTGTGTCTGCATCTGTCTGGATTGCAACTGAGGTTGTCATGCGCGGTCAATAGTTGTGGTGGTCAAATCTCATTCACTGAATAGTTGATTTTAGCTTGATGACAATAAATGCCGGATTTTGTATCCTTTATTGGATACTATCTAACTAGATACGCAGGGCGTCCACAGTAGACCTTTCGGCCGGCATGGCTGCAGCTTCTGATTCGCGGCTGTTAATGATTATCCTGAGCTTGGATTCAAAGTCTTTGGGGGCGTCAGAGTACCGTAGAACAATGGCAGCGCATTCTGCCAAGAGCGCGTCGTCATGCTTGCCGCGGAGTATGCAAGTCGGCCCGACGTGATCCTTGGCCTCTATTACAACATCCCCTTCAGTGACAAGCGCCTTTATCACTTCGTTTTCGTCCTTGTTCCTGCCAACCACCAGCTTGGCGTCGGGCGTCAGCCTGAAGTGCCTGCCAACCTTCAAGAGCTCGATGTCGTTAAGCGACGGGATGTCGCTGCAATGATCCATGATGTCCTCGACGCGCTTTGAAAATGCCGGGTCCGTCAGCAGGCATCCGCCGGCGGCGTTTGGCGGCTCGGCAATGCCAAAGTGCTTTGCCATAGCTAGTTGGCCTTTTCTCGATCTGCCCTTGATGGCACCCATGTTTTCGCGTTTTATCAATCCTGATTTTTCAGCGTCTGTAGGCGGCAGGTGTTTTGCAGACAGCGGGCGCAGCACCTTGCCTTCCATACCTGCTTCGCTTTCAATGATGTGGAGCGCGCGATTATTCTGGCTCATGGGGCGCTGGAACAACACTTCGCCGGTGATGACAAAATCTGCGCCTGTCTTCTCCATCTGCTCTTTCGCGGCATTGTACATCATGCCCCTGCAGTCGATGCACGGGTTCATGCCCGAGCCATAGCCGTACTTTGGCTTCTTTAGCATGCGGAGATATTCTTCGCCAAAATACACAGTCTTTAACTTGATACCTAATTCGTCGGCCACTTCCTTTACGCGGTGACCGCAGCCCTTGCCGCAGTCAAAGTCGCAAAACGGCGTCTTTATCGCGACAGCCTCGACGTCAACTCCTTGCTCGAGCATCATTCTCACGGCCAGGCTGCTGTCAAGGCCGCCAGAAAGCAAGGCAATCGCCTTTGGCCTTTTCTCTTCAGCTGGCTTATCGCCGTTTTGCTGCGACATCGTTAGCGTTTGTGGGCTATTGGCTATAAAAATGATATGTGCCCCGCCTCTGACTCACACGCTGTCACGGGTTAGCCATAAGCTGTGTCCTCTGCGCGCTCTATAAACGGGGTACATGAGCTATGAAGTCATGCTATTTGTCTTTTATGATGCCTGACAGGTCTACCTCAAATGCGGCCACAGGCACCCTTAGCTTAAACTTCTCAAGTGCTAGGGGGTTGACTTCGCCTATCATGCCAACTACCTCGCCGTCAACTCTTATCTCGGCGCACCTGCCTCGAATGAACATAGGGCTTGAAGATGCCTTAGCGGTAACGTCATTGCCAAAGCACGACTTGATCAGTGCATCCATTACAGACCTTATCTCGGTATAGCCGGCTTCGGCATGGGCTATAACCGCGCCGACATTCCAGCTTTCTGTTATCGAACCATCTTTGCGAAAAGTCTTGCCTATCTCGAATAGCCGCTGCGGGTATTCCTCGTGCACGTTGCGCGAAAGAGACTGGAGGAGCGACGGCACAAGCGAGTCGCGCAGGATTTCATGCTCGATGCTTTTAGAGCCATCGACCGACAGTGCGTCCTTGTCGACGATGCCAAACGTGTCGTACTGAATCTCTTTGCTTGTCAGCGAAAAGCTGAGCGATTCGAGCATCCCAAGCCCCGCAAGAGCCTCTCTTATCGCGCTGAAATAAACGGAAAGCGAATCTTTCTGGCCAGCTGTTGGCGAAGCCGGGAATGCCGGCTCTATGTTGAATATGCCGTAGCCTATCGCTACTTCTTCTGCGATGTCTATTGGGTGGCTGATGTCTGTGCGGTAGCGCGGTACGGTGCAGACAATTTTTTTGCCGGTTGCCTTTGCGTCGAGTCTGCTCTTCTTCAGATATTTGACCGCCTGCTTGGCGTCAAGTGTCAGGCCAAGGATGCTATTGATGTAGCCAATGTCCGCGGAAATCACTTTTGGATTCATCTGGGGCGTTTCAGCTTTCTTGCCAAAGTCGACAGTCACGGTCCTTATCTCAAAGCCGGCGTCGTAGAGGGTGACTGCAATAATTGCAAGCGAGTCTTCAGCGGCCTTTTGGTCGGTTGCGGTAACTTCGACAAATAGGTTGCGGCAGTGTTCGTCTACCTTTGTCGCGTTGCCGTTGATTATCGGGGGGAATGAAAGCGTTGTCCCAGCGCTGTCAACAATCACCGGGTACCTGCCAAACCCTTCCAGAATGTGGCCGTACTGCCTGCCTGTTTCTGATTCCTTCAGGATCTGATCTATCAATCGGCTGGAAGATTCGCCAAGTGGCTCAAATGAATAGTCGCCCCCTGCTGCCTTGTAGGTTATCGGAAATTTGATGATGTCAAGGTTGTGGATGCCAATGGACGCTTTTTTACGCCTCCTGCCAACCCCGTTGTGCAGGTCTTCCTGCATTGCGATCAGCTGCTTGATCGTCTCGTGGTCCAGCTTGCCGTTCCTTGCCGCAAGCGCCACGATGCATGGCCTTATCCTTCTGACCGCCGGATCCACCTTGACTGACAGCCCACTTTTTCCAGCTATCTTGAACTTGGGCATACCCGTTTCAATTCCAAACAGGCCACGCAGAGCCCTTGCTATGCCATAGTCAGAGGAAAAGTCCGGCCTGTTTGGGTTGTACTCCACCCTGATTACATCATTGTCAATGCCTTCGATGTCAAGCGCGACAAAGGGCAGCATGTCTAATACTTTCTCGACCTTGACGCCGGGGATAAACCGTTTCAGCCGGTCGACCGTCACGTTTACAACTGGCATCTTGGCACGCTCCTGAGCCATGCGAGCCGGTTGCCGTACAACTCGCGAACGTCGTTCAGTCCAAAGCGAAGCATGGCAATCCTCTCAAGGCCCCCTCCCCACGCAAGCACAGGGTTTTTGATGCCGAGCGGCTCTGTTACTTCGGGCCTGAAAATTCCCATGCCAAACAGCTCGACCCACTTTTCCAGCCTTTCGTTGTAGACCATGCTCTGCAATGATGGCTCTGTGTATGGAAAGAAAGTTGGCCAGAACTTGACCTTCTTGATGCCCATTTTCGCGTAGAATTCTTTTTGCAGGCCCATCAGGTCGCGCAATGATGCACCTGACGCAGTGGCGACACCTTCAACCTGGTGGAATTCTACAAGGTGCTTGTACGACTCCTTTTCATTCCTGAAAACCCTGCCGACGGAAAAGTACCGTCCAACTTCAGGTTTGATCGTTGCAAGGTGTTGCAATGTTACCGGTGTGGTATGAGTGCGAAGGACTATGCGCTCGGCTTCTTTAATGTCCCACTTGCTGTTCCATCTTTTTTTGTGAACCTCTGCAACCTTCCTTTTCTGCTCACTCGTTGCAGGTATCGGCAGCCTCTGGCCTGAAATGTAGAATGTGTCCTGAATCTCCCTTGCAGGGTGATCCTGCGGCGTAAACAGCGCGTCAAAATTCCAGAATCCTGACTGCACCATGGGGCCGTCTATCTCGCTAAAGCCGAGCCCTACAAAGATCTCCTTGACCTCCTCGATGATGTCAACCAGAGGGTGCCGCCTTCCAGGGTAAACCGTCGGCGCAGGGGCCTCGACATCTAGCGCACTAAACTTTGTCTGCTTCCACTTGCCTGATGTGATCATTTCAGTCGTGAGGCGGCGCACAGCCTGTTCTTCATCGAGGGTAGGGATGAGCACTCTCCCGGCATCGGTAATCGAAATTCTTGATTCCTTTTCTTCCTTGACTTCAATATAGTTGGGTCGCTTTTTCAGTTGCTCAAAGATTCTCCTTTCTCCATCGGTCATCTTGGAAAGATCTCTCCAGTTCTTCAGGTTCGCAAGGAAAGTTTCTTCCGCGGATTGCTTTTCGGCCAATGCAGTTGCCGCCATCTTTCCTTCAACAAGCTGGATCCAGTGGTTGCGCCTTGCGCCGGCAATGGCGGCGTTCACTTCCTCGTTCTTTATCGCGCCACTGGCAAGAATTTCTCCAATGGTAGTATTGCCTTCCTTTACGGAATTAACGAGCCTCCTTTCGGGCAGCCCATTTGCTATGGCCGCCGATCCTTCGGAACCGAGGTATGCCTTGAGTATCGATGACTCGCTAATCAAAATAAGATTCTTGAACTTTAGCCATTCGACGCCGCGCCTTACCTGATCGATGGACAAGCCGGTGCTTGCAACAAGCGAATCGGCGCTGGAATCACTATTTGCCAGAGCCTTGAGTATGGATCGCTCGATGGGATGTAGTGCCGGCGCGCTACTCATTGGTCAAAGTTGTGACAGTGGAAGACTTTTTAAACGTTTAACGTCATGTTGCTGCAAGCATGGATCCAGACGATCAGAACAATGCCAGCAACGACGAATTCAAGGTGACGCCTTGGGAAGTCGAGGGTGAAGTCGACTATGGCAAGCTGATCGAAAAGTTTGGCACTCAGCCGATAACGCAAGAGCTCTTGCAGAAAGTCAGGAGCATGACAGGCGAGATCCACCCGATGCTGAAACTAGGCTACTTTTTCTCTCACCGCGACTTTGACTTGGTTCTTGACAAAAAGAGCAAGGGCGAGAATTTCTATCTATACACGGGCAGGGGACCATCGGGCATGGTCCACATGGGTCACCTCATGCCATGGATGTTCACTAAATACCTGCAGGACAAGTTCGACTCGAAACTGCTGTTCCAGCTTACAGACGACGAAAAGTTCCTCTACCAGCAGGACAGGACAAGGGAAGAGGTCGAGCGATACACCTACGAAAACATCCTTGACATCATTGCAATTGGGTTTAACCCGAAAAAGACAAAGATCATTGTGGACACAAAGCACATCCAGCACCTTTATCCCATTGCGACTGAAGTCGCAAGGCGGATTACGTTTTCCACTGCAAGGGCAGTTTTCGGGTTTTCAAATTCGACCAACATTGGCATGATCGGCTTTCCTCCGGTGCAGGCGGCGCCGTGCTTTCTGCCTTCAGTCATAGAGGGCAAGCCAACACCAGTATTGATTCCGGCTGCTATTGATCAGGACCCGTACTGGCGCATGACAAGGGATGTTGCCGACAGGATGGGCTACTACAAGCCTGCCCAGATACACAGCAAGTTCCTACCCGGCCTCGGCATGCTGGGCAAGATGTCGTCGTCAAAGCCAGAAACTGCAATTTTCACCACGGACGATCCTGAAGTCGTTGAGAAGAAGGTCTCGACCGCGTTCACCGGCGGCCAGCCTACCGTCGCATTGCAGAGGCAGCTTGGTGCCCACGCACTTGGCTGCCCTGTTTTCTGGTACTTGCGGTACTTTTTCGATACCGAAAAGGAGTCAGACGAGCGCATGCTCAAATGCAAGAGCGGCAACCTGCTGTGCGGCGAATGCAAGGCCGACTTGGCAAAAGAAGCGAAACCGTTTGTGGTAGAATTCAAGAAGCGGCGCGAAAAAGCCAAGGATGTCATCGACAGCTTCATGTACGATGAAAAGCCATTTTCGAAATGAAGACTATGAAATTCGAGTGCGATGACCGCTATGAAGCGGAAAAGCTGGCAGGCCTCGTGTCGGTGCAAAGGAATGATGCAGCATACGTTGACGGCGTCGCTGCGGTGGTTGGGAACGAGATCGTTATAAAGCTAAAGGACAAGTCTTCCCATGCAGTCCTTCTAAAGGACAAGGAAGACGTGGACCGGCTAAAGTCGCTGCTGATTGACGTTGTAAAGGGAAAAATAAAGATCCGCTGTAGCGACTTTAGAGGGTCGGTGGCGGAAATAACAGTTGACTAGCGCAGATCCTTGTTCATCTCGTCGGTCAGTATTTCCTGCACCTTTCTGAAATACAATCCTGTCGAGTAGGGCATCATGGGTATGTATTCGTCAATTACGTGCGTGACGTACGGCACCGCCCTCTTTGAAACGTCCATCTTGAACTTCATCCACAGTATCCTGTCCTGCTCGAAGTGGACCTTGTCCTTGAGGTGCGGCGGGACTATTTCCCTTGACCTGTCCTCAACACGTTTGTACCAGTATGCAAGGATGTCTGGGTCTAGGCCCTCCCGCAGCTTCTTGACGCCCGATGTTATCTTGCCTGACGCATAATCGATAGGTGTTTCCGGATACACGCCTATTTGCTGAAAAGTCAGAATAAAATTCCGATAATCAAAGATTGTTTACCTGCGTTTTAACAACCTACCGCGGCTATCTATCTCGCCGGCCCTGATGCGCGTCGAGGATATGGGCGAGCCGTCCTCCGCCTTGACCAACTCCACCGCAATTACCTCCACGGGCTTCAGGCCCTTCTTGACGCGCATCTTGTTGAGGAGCCTGCCCTTGGCCTGGGTCTCGCTGCTTGCAACCAGCGCCCCCACTTCGCCAGCAGTCACAGCCGGCCCAAAGTCGCCGTCCAGCTTGGCAATTTCATAGCTTGCATTGCCAAATTCCTTTTTGATCATTTTCTTCAGATTTTCAACTCGCTGGTCGAAATTGTGGTTAAGTATCTTGCCCCTCTTTTTCGCAAAGTCGTCGCTTGAAACTCCGATAATCACCTTCTTGCCTACCCGAAATGCCTTGGATAGCAGGGCGATGTGGCCGATGTGTATTTCATCAAACGCGCCGCCGGTAGCTGCCAAGGGGAGTTTTTCAGCCAACGCTGGTTATCATGCATTGTGCAATATTAATTCGTAGTCTAGCCCTTGTTGAATATCTTGACTGCCTGCGGCGGACATACGGCTTCGCACGCCATGCAGAATATGCAGTCCTTCTCGCGGATCATGAACGCCTTTTTCTCTGACGCCGGGTGCCCTGGAGTCTGGAGCCATTCGTAGACGTTGACAGGGCAGGCCTCGATGCATGCTCCGTCAGCGACGCAGATGTCAAAGTCGACACAGACAAAATCGCCCCATATGCCTAATTGGCCAGGAGCGTCGTACGGGCCCCATACCTTGATGCCCTGAAAAGTGCCGACCTGCTGCCTTTTATCTTTGAACTTTTGATCAATCGGGCTTTCAACCTTGCCGTAGCTAGTGCCGGTGCCTGAAAGCGATATAGTGGTAGGACCACCGGCCGCCGGCGCATCTGGGGTTGCGGGAATGGCAGGTGGCGGAGCGGCAGCTGCTGGAGTTGCGGCTGCTGCGGCCGGGGCTGCAGCTGGCTTTGGAACAGCCGCCTGGGCAGCCATCGTCTTTTGCCTTTTAACAATGCATAATTCACTGTGAACATCCCTCATGCTTTCCAGTGTGTTTGGGTTGCTGTGGCGCAGTAGAGTACCACAGTCTTCACACACGTACTCGGTTAAGGTGGTAGACATGAGATACTATGGATTCTAACTTATTTATTAACTATCCCAAAAAAGGAAAGAAAAGGGCAGGTTTACTGCCTTGCGAACTGTGCTTGCTGTTGCGCAAAGAACGTTGTCCACGCCTTTGCTACGTTGGTGGAAAAGTCAGTCACTGCATCGACCGTCCTGTTGTAGATCTTCAGGTTCTCCCTTGCCGCATCCAGTGCGTTGATCGTCAGCTGGTTGTTGATGCCAACAGACCTGATTGCGTTGTTTGTCATTTCGTTTGACTGTCTCGTGAACAGGTCTCCGTATGGCACTGCCGGGACGTTCCAGATGCTTGCAAACTGCTTCTGGGCCGCAAATGCAGTCTGGATCATGTTCTTGGTTGTCTGGATGTAGTCCAGCTGGAGGTTGGAGATTGACTGTGAATACTGTGGCTGAACTTTCGCAAATTCGTCTACTGTTCTGATGAGGTTGTCCCTCATTGTGTCGTATGTGTCGTTCGCTCTTGTTTCGTCTTTTGATGGTGATTTGGTGTCGACCATTTTAATTACCACTTAATGGTAATTATTGGTAATATATAAACATTGGTCAATACAGACGTTTACTACCGTCTATTGGTATTAAAAGCCAGGTACTGGTTAGCCAACCTGCTGCCTCTTTTTTTCGGTCTTTTTTTCAGAGTCAAACCTCTCAAGCTGGTACCTGTTCATGTCGGCGAACCTGATCCCCTCAGAGAACGCCGGGTGGACCCTTTTGATTTCGCTGTACATTTTCTGGCAGACTAGGCGGTAGTCGGGGTGGCCCTGCGGCGCAGTGCGCAACTCTATCATATGGCATGCTTCCCGCAGGTTCATCCTGACGAAATAGGGATAGCGGTATGCGAAATTAACGACGTACTGCGCCTCTTCAGGCATCGTCCTTGCCATTTTTTCATAGGCCTGTTTCGCAAGGTCCATGCAGTCAGCAAAGTCCTTGTTGAGCCCCGCGTCGATCAGTTCCTGCGGCAGGTCATAGCCGTGCCTTGTGGATAGCAATTGCCGTTCCATCGTCAGGACCCTGTGTCTGTGCAGGTCGCGGAATATGCCAAAGTTGGTGAACAGCTCAAAAGTATAGTCGACCATTTCAAACGCCCTGCCGGGCCTGTGCCGCCGGTTCGTGCGAAAGTCGGTGTATGCACGAATTACCTTATGTCGCTCTTCAGTCGGCATCGACATGACGCAATTTGTTATTCTGTAGAGCGACTGGCCTTGTGCCTGCTCGTACAGAATTGCAGAAGCAACCTTTACTTCTGCCTGGAAAGCGTCCTCAAACTCGAGCAGCCTCACGAGTTCCGGCTTGTTATCAGGCGGGACTCCTGACAGGTAGCCCTTGGCAAGCCTGCTGACCGCGCCTTCAGTTTTCGAAACATATTCCTGCAGCGCCTGTCCGTACCTGTCGTTTGCGCGCCTGACAAAGGAGGGAATGACAGCGTTCAATTCGCTAAACAGCTGATCGGCAACCGACCTGATTTCTTTAAGTTTTGACCCGTACATCAGGGTGAGCATGTATTCAAATGCCCTGCCGTTGCCAGTGATGCCCACGTTTGTCATCGTGGATGCAGGCAAAAGCCCGCGGAGCAGGTCAAGCGCCTTTGCCTTTATCGTCACATTGTAGATCCGTTCTGCGGCCTTGACGTCCTTGGACGACTTTAGCTGGCCAAAAGGCGCTTCCTTTTGCAGATCAGAGTCGAAAAAACTAAACCGCTCGATCGGTTCTCTTTCCTTCAAAAATGATTGCATCGGCTGGATGCTCCTGCTGTAGGCATCGAACGACAGGTCGCACGCTTCGACGTACCTATCTGCGTGGGGCGACGCCATGACGCCTTCTTCCCTGACATATCGATAATAGCCGCCGACCTTCTGGTCAAACGCCACATAGCGGGACGACTTTTCCAAGTATGAGAGGCCTATTCTGCGGTCCTCTATCTTTTTTGCCGCGATATTGGAAATGCCTTCAACAGCCACCTGGGCCTCGCCCAGCTCTGCCACAGAGTCGTCGCCATACTCGAGTAGGACGCGCCTGTAGAATTCCTCGCCCCTGTTGGGGTTCTTTGCAAACTCGTCGAGGAACACCCTCCGCATGGTCTTGTCGGTGCGCGAGTAGCGCGACATGAGCGCTCCCCTGTCAACCTGCCTGGGAGTAATTATTGCAAAAACTGCCCTATCTGCATTTGAGAAGTGGCCCTTCAGCTCAATCTCTTCTTCTTCGGTAAAGCTGTCCAGAAAGACCCTGCTGTCAAACATGAATAGATACAAGCCAGACGGGCGCCAAATAAGTTGTGCTGCAAAATAGCAAAATGCTCTTACTAAATAATGCAACTATTTTGACACCGTTACCATTATACCATCTTGCTCAACGATTCGCATGAGCGAAGAAAAGCTCGGATTTGTAGGCAAGCAAGTCAAGGACATCTATGGCACTTACATCGGAAAGGTAGTCGGCATTATAACCGAGATAGACGGCGAGATTGAGACTGTCGGAGTCGATTGCGGCTCTGGCGGCCTGAAGCAGCTGCCGTACGATCAACTCGTGATTCAGGGCGATTATGTCTTCTTCATTCCAAAATGGAGGCTGGACGCGCAGAGGCTGCTGAGGCAGAAATCATTGACGCTAAAGAGGATAAAGGCGCTGCAGGACATTGTCTCCGAGAACGACTCTATGAAGGAAGACGCAGAATTGGTTTACATAAAGTACGAGAAAAAGCTAGTCGAACTCGAAGGCAACGAAAAGCAGGTCAACGACAGGCTGAACGCCCGCATGGCGGAGCTTGACGCAGAGGCCAGGAACATCAAGGCCGTGCTGTTCGACGCTAAACTGCAGTTCAGGAGCAACGAAATGAAGGAAGAGACCTACCAGCAGATCAAGGTCCAGACCGAAGAGCTGATAGAGCACATCAACAATGAAAGGACAGAGATCGGCAACGTCAGGGCAAAGCTGGCCGCCAACACGCTTGAAAACCTCGCTACAGCTGCTGCACCGGTAACCGCTCCGGCAGAGGAAGAAGCTCCAACGGCCGAGCCAAGCCAGCCTGCTGTTGAAGTGGCTCCAGCCCAGCAAGTGGCTGCAGCAGGTGCAGAAGAAGAAAAGCCTGACACGGGGTCTGCCAACGGAGCAGAACAGTCAGAGACAAGCTGGCTGAACCAGGTAATCACAAAATAAATTTTTGCAGGCCCGGACAGCGTCCGGTCAATCCTTAGTTTTTAAAAATTTAGAGTGGTCAGCGTTATCTAATCGTCATTTGCAGGAGCTCGCCTATTTCGCTGTGAATCTTCAAGAAGTCCGGGCCCTTTGCAGCGATCTTGTACGTCTGCGTCCCTTCCATGTATTCAAGCAGGCTGTTCTCGATAAGCACTGACAGGTATTCCCTGAGTTGCGCGTACGTCAAGAAGGCCTTGTACATGATTTTCATCTTTGTAGCTCGGCCGTTTGCTGCCTCTAGGATTATTGCCACTATTTCTGTTCTACTTCTGTACTTCAAGCTATGATAGCAGTGATTTATCTCGATTCTTAATAGATCGACAGAATCTCTACC
>JAHEZV010000082.1 GCA_023250885.1 Nitrososphaera sp.
TGGCATAACTGGGGCCCGCAAGTCGTTTGAAGATTATACCGTGGACGCAGTGAAGAATGCGAAGCAGGCCGCGGGCGGCAAGGTGCCGGTGGCGGTGGGCTTTGGCATTAGCACGCCGGCGCATGCCAAGTTCATGATTGGGGCAGGCGCTGATGCAATCATTATTGGCAGCGCAATCGTAGACAGGATGGGGAAGTCATCACGCAAAAAGATGTTGTCCGGACTTCAGGAATTTGCCAGATCGATGAAAAAGGCCTGCAAAAAGTAGGACAAGATAAATTAACACAGGCCGCGAAAAATCAGGCAATGAACGAAAGACGGTTCAAGTCGTTGTTTTGCAGCGCGTCCAGGTCAGGACACATAAAGAATAATGATCTATACCGGCGTCGGAGATAAGGATCGTTGAAGAGCCGCATTTCCGCAGCTTTGACCTGCTGATAGCGGCGGTGACAAGAGAGCCGATAGACGATCACGCGCATTATAACAACCTGCTTGTGCGCACGCAGTTGCTTGCGCGCTTTGCAAGAAGCGAAAAATGCAGGATATCCTGCGTGAGCTTTTACCCTGTAGAAGTCAAGTCAGACGACGACACTCTGGACGAGTGCCTGCCAAACCAGATAATTGATGCCATTTTGGAATTCGGGCTGTCGATACTGGTGCTCGACAGGAACCCTTCAAAGAAGGCCCGCGGCCTCGGCAGGCTCTTGCCTACAACAATAATATGCTACACTGGGTCGACGACCACTTTGAGGTCGTCCCAAAGTATGACCGCCTTGTCCCGACCGGCGCTTTTAATTTGCACAAGGGAAGCCTTGTAAAGGCTCTTGGCCACGCTGACTCCAGGGCAAACAGTCGGCTCGTTGCACTCGAGCGCATACCGCAGAAACTCACGTTCAACCAGATCTACTTTGAAAATCCTGGTATAACCGGCGAAGAAATCGAATTTCTACAAATGATCGCGGGCGTCCGCGCGCATTCAGATGGCCGGAAAAAAGTATCAAGGCTAGTAAAGGAAACTGTCAATACGAAACTGACGGACTATGTCTGATTCCTCAGTTTTATAGCTCCAGTGCGTTACAACCGGAATCCTCTGAGCAGGTCTTATCGAACATTCATCCTATCTGTTATTATTTAATGTGTTATTCTAATGATCAAATCGGTCTTCTGATCGAAGAACAAAAAGAGGAAGGAGTGCCGGTGTGTGGCGCAAAGCTGTCGTGACCAGTATCGATACTGCATACTGCATCGACGAAATCCATTACAGAATGGGAAACAAGATGTACATTGATAACGCAGACTAAAAACTCGCAGGTTCCAGACATTGATGAGGATCGGGATCTAGAACTGGAGACCGTAATACTGAACTTGATGATAGCACAGTACCAGGTAGACAAGCTGCGCTCTAGGCTGAGCGAAAGGGTTGGAGGGTACGGCTCTGCCAGCAACAAAAAGGGATCAGCGCACATTTTCAAGCACAACGGCAAGCGGTACAAAGTGACAGTTTGAATCGATGAAATGGCGATAAGCCGGCGCGACATGTCTTGAGATCAAGTAGTGCGCGCTAACTAACGCACCACTTTTTTTTACCATAATATTATTCTGATGTGACTATGCCAGAGTTATCCCTCGCAAAAAGCATGTTGTTGAGCGTAACCTGAAACTTTATGCCCCTGTGCTCTACAATGATCTCAATGTCGTCAAGCGAATCAGACACCTCCGCCCCTTCAAACTTTTTTATCACAACGTGAATCGACTCGTGAGATATGAGGGCTTCCATGAAGGGCTCGATGAACTGGAAACTCTCGGTTTCGGCCTTGGCATCCAGCGCCGACTGGATGATGAGCATGGTTTCCTTGTGGTAGGTAAAATACGCCGGCGACTCGTCTATTGCACACGCCAGGGCAAAATTGTTAATCATGAGCGATCATGATAGACCGGATGAAAAATTAATCCTTTTCACCGTACAGCAGCTTTAGTTCTTCAAAGCTCAACTTCGATCCTGCTTCGAGTTTCTTTCTTGCGTCTTCCTTTGCCTTGAAAAGCGCGTCGCTTGGCAGGCCGTAGCCGTACTCTTCGCGCTGTTTGTTCCTCATCTCTGACATTGTGTCAAGCCGCGCGTTTATGTCGTCAAACTGCTTTGCGATCTCTTCGTACTTGGCCAGATGCAGCTCGCGCTCTGGCGCCAGTTTTCTCTTTGCGTCGTACAGCTTGTCCAGCATTCCGTTTATCTCTGATATCTTTGTCCTGAGCGAATCGCGCTCTTCGTCAAGCTGCCTTATGGCACAGCCGATGCTCGCAGACTCCTGAGTCAGCTGCAAGAACTGCTCCTTTATCGTGCGGGTGGCTTTGATGCCCTCCATCTTCATAGACGCCTCTTTTACCCTTGACAGGATCTCGTTCTTTTCGCGCTCGCTCCTATAGTCCTTGACATCTATAAGCATCTGGTTCTTCTGGATCGTGGCCCGCAGTTCTTCTTCCTTTTCAGAAGGAAGCCGGGCCTCCATCATTGAAAGAAAGTTCTTTGACTGCGAGATCTTTTCGCTCACGGCCAAAAGCTCGGCGTTGCGCTTCTCGACCTCTGAGCGTATCTGCTTAAGCCTCTCGGTCTGAGCATCAAGGACGCTTCTCTGCTCCCTGATGCTGCCGGTAATGGTGCGTAACTCGTTTCTGTCAATCTCGACAATCTTGTCCGTCAGTCCCTTCAACTCGACGACAAGTTTGCGCTTCAGGGCGACAAGTTCGTCCCACCCGAGCGACTTCAGATCTGTAGTATCTGCAGACAACGCAGTATGGCTTAGAAATAAAATGATATAAAAATTTACCAACCATGCAGTTAGCATAAACACCTAGTCAGTCATATGAAAACCGCTGTTGGCCTACCGTGGCTGATGCGGAAACCGCTTTTTCAGAGCGGATTCCTCTTCGTGACGGATGCCGATTTCTGGACTTGTTGGTGCATGGGGCTGCACCGATTTCCAGCGATCGGGGTGCGGCGGGACGAAGCTTTTGCCCGATTTTACACTCAAGATTGGCCTATTTTCTCTTCACGAGAACAGGATTTTTCAATTTGATCCTTGAATTTCCCCAAGTTTGGGCTCATTTTGAGCTCAAACAGCGCAAAAAGAGCACGTACAGAGCTATTCTTATATCCAAGGGCACAAGACCTACGCCTGTTGGCAACCGTAGGATATTGCGTAAAATGTAAAGCGAAGAGGGAAATCAAGGGAGAAAGGCAGATAACCATGAAAAACGGCCGTCCGGCTACAACTGGAACATGCTCGGTCTGCGGGACCAAGATGTTCAAGATAGGCGGTGGCGGAGGCGGAGCCGGAAAGGCCAAGGCCAAGAAGGCTACTGCCAAGAAGAAGGGAAAGGGCAAGAAGAAAAAGTAAAACTACGTGGGGTCTGGGTTAACGCCTAGGCACCTTTTTTTATGTTTCAAGTTTTTGTCGTTTTGTGGATACCCCCCTCCCCCTACAGTGCATCACTCATTATATACTTCCTTTAAAAAAGATAGGACATAATGACTAATTCGTCAAAAAATGTGGCAGAATTGGAAATAGAAGACATTGAAGGAGTCGGGCCAACCACTGCCCGCAAGATGAAGGAAGCAGGGATAAGTTCGGTGTTGGAGCTGGCCACCGTGGTGGCGGACGAGCTCGCTGCAGACCTTGGCGGCTCGAAAGAGACTGCTGCCACCTTTATCATGGCAGCGCAAAAGCTGCTGAGAGAAAGCGGCGTGCTGGACAACGAGTTCACCACTGCAGACATCGAGCTTGAAAAGAGAAAGTCTTTGCTGCGCTGCAGCACAGGAGCAAAGGCCCTTGACGAGCTCTTGCTTGGCGGCATAGAAACACAGGCAATTACCGAGTTCTACGGCGAATTTGGGAGCGGCAAATCGCAGATATGCCACACATTATGTGTAACTGCCCAGCAGCCGGTAGAAGAAGCCGGGCTTGGCGCCGGCGTAATACTCATCGACACCGAAGGCACGTTCAGGCCTGAACGGGTCGACCAGATAGCAAGAGCAAGGGGCCTGAACCCGGAGGAGGTCCTGAAGAGGGTGGCGATATGCAAGGCGTACAACAGCAGCCACCTTGAGCTGATAGTCAAATCGATGGGCAAGTACATTGACGACTTTAAGGCCAAGATGATAATAATCGACAGCATCATTTCGCTCCACCGCGCCGAGTTTGCCGGCCGCGGCACACTGGCCGACAGGCAGCAACGCCTCAATGGCATAATGCACAAGTTGGTAAGGATCGCCGTGATCTACAACGTCGCAATCATCGTCACTAACCAGGTCCAGGCGACGCCGGACACGTTCTTTGGAGACCCCACCAAGCCGGCAGGCGGAAACGTAATCGGCCACGCATCGACGTACAGGGTGTACCTGCGCAAGGCCGGCAACGACAGGATCGCCAAGATAATCGACTCGCCATACCACCCATACTCTGACGTCAGGTTCACCGTGAACGAAAAAGGCGTTGACGACATAGAGGCAGACGCGCCCAAAAAGAGATCAGCAAAGGAAAAAGACGATGACTAGGTCAGAGAAACTTTTTCTCTACCTCTTTTAATTTTTCCAGCTCGCCGCAATATTTTATCAGCTGCGAAAGCCTGTCCTGCGCTTTGCCACTCTTGATTGCTTCCCTTGCGATTTCCACGCCATCCTTGAAATCCTGCGCAATTTTGCTTACCACCAGCGCGGCTGCCGCGTTCAGAACCACGATGTCCTGCTTTTCCCTGCCAGCTTTGCCGTGAACTGATTGGAGGGTGTTCATGATCGATTCTTCCTTCGAGTTCATCACAAGCTGCTCGGGCTTGGCAACCTGCATCCCTACGGCCCTTGGGTGGAGGCGTATCCTCTTTGTCTGCCTGTCGCCTGACACCCACAAGACATCATTTTCGCAAGTATTTGACAGCTCGTCAAAACCGTCGTGAGCATGAACTATCATCGCTTCATTAATGTGCCCCAGGCATACCTGCGCAAAGACCTCAAGAAGCGCCGGCTCAAAGACGCCGATCACTTGTCCTGAGATGTTTGTGCAGGGATTGCTCAGCGGACCAACCATGTTAAATACCGTCCGAATTCCAACGGTCTTTCTTGCGGCCGCGACGTGTTCCATTGATGGGTGAAACAGAGGTGCAAACAAGAACCCGATGCCGACGTTTTCTATGCACAGCTGCGCTTTTGCCGGGGGGGTATTCAGATCAAGGCCAACGTATTCGAAAAAGTCTGCGCTTCCGCAAAGCCCCGACACGGACCTGTTGCCGTGCTTGGCAACCTTGGAGCCGGCGGCAGACGCCACTATTGCTGCGGCAGTGCTGATGTTAAAGGACCTGATGGAGTCGCCTCCCGTGCCACAGGTGTCAATGAGCGGACCCTGCACGTTCGGGG
>JAHEZV010000083.1 GCA_023250885.1 Nitrososphaera sp.
CTTCTTCTTGTAATGATACTTTGTCTTTACCACAGTTGTGAGACTGGCATGGGTCAGCTTTACAGATAGCCGTCAAACAATTGTGGCTAATGAGTCAACATTACTGGGATAGGCTCTTAGACGTCAGAAAGGAGGAGCAGCATTCTAAGGTTATCTATTGAAGAGTAGTTCTCCTAGGTCCCATCCCAAAATGAGGGTGGTTTTACTTCCGTCTGACGTAATTGATTCGTTCCGACTTATCGTTGTTGTTCCGTCATCCGTCATCTGTAAAGCATACATAACACCGTCTATTTTGCGAGTAGCCAGCACTCGTGGCGAAAATGCATCTTCAAAAAGTCGAGCCTCCTTTGCACCCGTTTTTTCCTTGACACTTCTTTGAATTCCACTAGCGGCTTCGTAAAGGACAGTTGTCAGATATGGCGCTATGTCTACGACGAATCGTTTGAGCTTCACAACTTCTTTTTGTGGAATGCCATACGACGATGAATCCCATCGCAGATAGTAGTTTCCGACTTTGATATCCGGCTTGACAAAATCTCTTGGTACAAGGTATTCATTTGATACAGTAGCGGGGACATTCAATAGCACTAGAAAATAGTGTCATTTGCTCATAAGGATATCTATGAGATCGCTCTCCGCTAATATCCGGGATGCAATTCCATGATATAATCATGTTGGCGTGTGAGGAATTAATTCCCAAAAACTCCGACTCGGGCTCCGACAAACAACGATTTTACATCATTAGGCACATTAGCTAAAACGTCCTTTAACAAGTACTCTATCATGTCGAAAGGTGGGTTCGCGTTCTGCATCGGAACCGAACCGCCCTTCAATATTGCTCAATACCCGTACCTATCTTGCCGTTTCAGGCGTAGATTTTGCGAATTGTTACTAGAAGTCATCCCATAAATAGTCAAATAAGGTAATGCTCGAATGGGCGACCGCTTTGCCTACTGGATTTCGGCTGCATTCTACTTATTTTCTGGTAACGAGCCAGTTATGAGATAACTTCTAGTCCCTTATCATTGCTATGCAAAGAGCTGGGCTTTCGTCAATCTTGCTGCCAGGATTTTCCCCGGACGAGCTTTGTACGCAGGCAGTCCAACGCCGACGACAATCATTGTGGCTTTTTCCTTTGCGTGTGGCGAGAAAGATTCAGTGACCACGTCATCATAGAACGTAGAGCCTGAGGCCCCCAAGCCAAGCGCATAAGAAGAAAGGTAAATCTTGCCGGCAACTAGGCCGGCTTCAAACTGGCACGCCCTGTAGCCCCTGTTGCCAAAAATCTTCAACACCTCATTCAGGTCTGTCATTATGAAGAACACGACACTTGCGTCGGCAAAGAGTGGCTGGCCGAGGCAGAGATATCCGGATTCATTTCTGCTAGCTCTTTCCAACCGCGTATTGAGCTGTTCCAATGAATCGCGCTGTCGGTTGTAGAAGTAATGTCCTGGTGTCAAGCCTTCAACGGAATTCGCTATGAAGTAAATATCAATAAGGCTTTCTCCTTCCTTAAGGAAATCTAGCGGAACACCTCTGGTCGAGCTATAAAGGATGCTTGATAGCCGGTCATTGGAAATTGGAGAGTGAGCAAATCGTCGAGTTGAACCGCGGCGCAATATGACATCTGCCAATCCAACAGTGTTTTGGTCGGGCTTCCTATCTTGTATGTCTTCATGGTGAAAATCCTTTGATTCCAACTTGATATGTTTACCTTGATTAGAACTATTCTCAGAGCTAGCCCATTCCCTTACCTCTTGACCAGTTAGGAGGCTCGATGCTTCATGAAGCTTCCAGATTTCAGGATATTCAACTTCCCTTTTTGAAATTGGCAGAAATTTCGGACTGGCCACAGTAGGTAAAGGTATAGGTTCGGAACCCAGTTTCGAGTCAACATTCTTCGCGTTCCTAGGCGAACAACCGATGATTGGTGCAAGTACTATCACAGCTTCTTTTCTATGCTCGAGGCAAAGAAGATTGTTAACTTCCGCGTCCACAAATCCCATGAGGAGAGAGGTTCGCAAACCTGCTGAGTTGGCTACCGCAAGGAGACTGGCTGCTATGACCCCGGAATCCCAGAACCAATGACGATAGGAACGAGCCCTGTACTTCCACGCGTTTCTCCAGGCCAAGGACGTAAAGGCCACTGTTACAGGGGCAGACAATACATTCGGATTGCCTCCAGCCATTGCTGCCAATTTTGTTCTGAAATCGCCACTGCGTAGCCGTATAAGAGAAAAATCGCCCGGACAGAAGTGATATACACCTGCATCCAAGCCGCTTATGTCTTGGCAAATGATATACAATTCAATTGGATAGAGAGCGCCTGTCGCCGATGCCGCCCGCATGTAATAGGTGCCGCTATCGTATTTGATTTCTCTTGTTATGCCTGCTGAAAAGAATAGGAGCTCAGATAGGGCGTCGATGTCTATCACCGATTCAGGCTTTAGTGGTAGTGCATCGCGAATGCAGGCTAGGGGTTCTGCGGTAGGAATTGGAAACCTTTGCGGAAGAGGGATTGATGGCAAATCAACGTAGACTTTGAAGGGCCGGGGCCTGTCATCCCAGTCCATGTAATGACGGGACAGCTGCAAACCCAGTTCTGAATGTTTTGTTTCCTCGTGATATTCAGAAGCGTATCTGGTTTCTTTATTGTTCATCTCTCCATTACCCTACTGTGCATTGGGAAAGGTTATCGTTACTGTAATTTAACCACTTTTCGATTGGTTGTCATTGGTAGCCAAAATCATTGAAGTCATCGGCATCTCAAACAGGGAATGGGAAGACGCTGCGCAGATTGCAGTGACTGAAGCCAAAAAGACGGTGCACGGGATACACGGAATAAAGGTCCAGGACATGACGGCAGATGGGACAGCTCGGGCAAAATCACCAAGTACAAGACCACCGTCAAGCTGTCGTTTGGAGTTGGGCACTAGCGAGCTCGCAGCCCTTAAATTCTGATGCAATTTAGTAGCACTGTTGCTCCAGCCGCTCTTGCTTCAGGCCGGGACTGAAATCGCGATTATTGCCGCCGCGGTCATTTTAGGCCTGATCGCAATCTGGATAATCGTCACAATCCCGGTGTGGATAGCGGCCAAGATTCTCACTCTGGGCAAGGCAAAGTTCACCCGCGCCATGCTGGTGACCGCAGTGGGTCCCATAGTCTATGCCGTAGTGTTTCTCATTTCAGTCGCGGTGCTGACTGTTGCGCTTGGCGGCCCGACGATACCAGCCATTATAGCGTTCATCCTTGCATTCATTGCTTGGATAGGCGTGTTCAAGAAGGGCTTTGACACTGGCTGGATCCGCGCCCTTGCCATAGCCATACTTGCAACGGTGGTGTTTGCAGTCATTGGAGTGGTAATCACGCTGATAATACAGGCAATAGTGCCAGGAGCCCCGCCGATAACCCCATTCCCGCTCCAGCAGGTCTAGCTACTTTACAATATTGTATTCGCGCTCAGCCCACTGGACCAGTGACAGCAGATCCTTTGCAACGTGATCTGAATTCTCCTCTGCCGACGCCTGCAGTTCCGGCGTGGCGATGGCCGCGATCCGGAGCTCGCCTCTGAGCTTCCCCTTCATTGCCTTGGCCGTGGACGAGAGGAACCGGAGCGACCCTTCGCCGGACGAAAATATGCAGACAAGCGTCAGGCCGCGCTTGTTGCCCCATATGCGCGAAACATAGCGCTGAAAGTCGATGTCAAAGAAAGGATCGATCTGCTCCTCGACGTCGCCGATGTAAAGCGAGTCCCACCCAAGTGCCGAAAAGGCTACGGCCGCGCTCTTGGCCACATGGTCCTTGTCCTCAGATCCGGCCACAGCAAGCATGTGGGCGTTTGCCTTTTGCTCCGAAGGCCGGATGTTGAACTTCACCAGATCTATCAGCTCCATCAAGAGGTTGAGCAGGAACGCCCTCTCGGTCTTGTCAAGCCTCCCCCTGCTGTACAGTTCGCCTACCGTGTTGACGGCCGGCAGGACAACGTCTGTAAGCATCCTTACCTGGTCAATGTCGGAATTGAGGACGCTCACCAGGATCCTGCGCGCCTGCTCCTCCTCGCCGGCCAGAACAGCGTTTATCAGTTTTTGCTGCACCTGTATGTAGTTGATAGGGAACTCGATGTCCGCGATGCCAGTTTCAAGGAACCACACGTTCACGTTGCCTGTCTTTTTCTTTTTTACGAGTCCCATCGCGTGCATGACGTCTAGGTATTTCGTAATCGTCATCCTGTTGATGCCTGTCCTGTCTGCCAGTTCAATGCCAGACAGGCCTGTGCCGGTGCCCTGCAAAACGTCGACTATTTTGCGCTTGACCTCGTCGAGCGTGTAACGCCGGTACACAAGAGCTTTTCACAATCTGCATGAAATAAACTTTGCATGCCTAGATTGCACTAGAAGATTTCGCTACTTGCAAGCTAGACGTGAAATGTTCGTAAACACATATCCAATATGTTGACTTTTGGATCATGGCTGCTTGAAAGTGCTGGGAATTTCCGCCGCGCTGTCCGTCCTTCTGATATTAAACGCCAAAAGGAATAAAGCTAGGATGGATGCCACGTCAGGGTTCCATCCCATCTTTGCAGTGTTCATCGGCCTTGGCTTCATGATTATGGAAATACCCTTTATCCAAAAGTTCGTGTTATTGCTTGGAACCCCAATAATGGCCCTGACAGTCATACTGTTCTGCATACTCTTGTCCAGCGGGATCGGCGCGGACCTAAGCGACAGGCCGTACAGTTCCGTGTTCACTTCGGTGCCGATTCTCGCGGCTTAATCCTATTCAACTTTTACTTTTTGCAGGGGATCATAGATTCAAGCATTACAATGGAGCTGCCATCTAGGGCTGCCCTCACCGAGGCACTCTTGTTTCCTGCGGGCCTTTTGATCGGCTTCCGGTTCCCGTCCCTTATCAGCATGGCTTCGCTTGCGAAAAACAGGGAGACGGCACCACCGTGCTGTGGGGCGTCAACGTGAATGCTTCTATAATAGGCACAGTTCTTGCGGCCACGCTCGCGATGATCGTAGGCTTTAGCGGAAACACGCTGACCGGGCTTTGGGCATACGCGGGGGCGGCGGCCTAGACCTTGCTGGCACTGCTTACCATAAAACGCGCGCAGGTCGCAGTCATGGGGCACAGGCAGTAACTACTTGTGCTTCTTCTTTGGCATATTTCTTGAGCCAGATATCAGATCCGTCAGCGCGTTGAACGCCTTGCCCACTTGCTCCATCTTGACAAGAACGATAGTATCAGTATAGCAGCTGACTGTGTCTTCGATGTTGATATGGCGCC
>JAHEZV010000032.1 GCA_023250885.1 Nitrososphaera sp.
CTCTGGAAGCCTACAGGCACATCCTGAAGGAAAAGGAAAAGCTCAATTGCTCCGTCTCTGAGGCAATAGTAAAGATTATCGCGCAGAGCCAGCAGGCAGTCAAAGCCTAAACTTTTCTTCAAGTTTCTAGTTTCATTTAAATATCGCTCGTGTTAGCAAAATTTCTGCGGGTTCGTAGCTCAGCCAGGTAGAGCGTCTGGCTCTTAACCAGTCGGTTATTCTGGGTTAAAATGTCGAGGGTCCGAATCCCTCCGAACCCGCTTCTCCTAAGCACCTTAAATTGGACTCTAGCTATATTCTACATTGCAGTAGATCTGTATAGTCCCTTTATGACAGAATCCGGAGGAAGGTGTTCTGGGAAAGCGTCAACCTCCGAATCCCAGCAATCAACCCAACTCTGGAAAACGCCTACTAATCATATTGATGCCTTGTCTGGTGATAGATACTTCAACGAAGCTCGCATGTGGCCTTAGAAACCCCTGATCTATCATCCATCGCGTGATTCTGTAAAGATTGCGCCTATAACTGTCGCCTGCAGCAATCCGGAAGTATTTCTCTAGTTCCCTTTCATTGCCCCAATAATGCTTCATTTTTATATACTCAATGACTTGTGTCATGATCACGGTTCTGCCTATAACTCCTCCTTTCATCTCATAAATCCCACGCAGCAACCAAGGCCACAAGGTCTCATTGTCATTATGATCCCATTTATCTGACACAGAAATAGAATATCGAGTCGCATATTTTAGGCAGCTAGACATGAATCACGATGTGAAAATTGAAAGTGATTGGACGTTACAGGTCCAGCTTTATTTTAGGCGATTAAGAAAACCTAATAGATCCCCAACGCGATCTACATTTAAGACTGAATCCAAAGCAGCACGCTCTGGAGAGCCACTAACCTCCGAAGTCGCTTTTCACGAATTGAATTTGCTTCTTTGGCCTTTTATCTAGAATGGTAGAGTTGCTGGATGGAAACATCTCTGTCTTCTTTGGGTATTTTGCGAATTTTTCTAGCTCAACTTTAAATATTAATTATGCAGAAGTATTGACTATTGGTTTTTCAAGCTTTTGATGCTGAAAGTATAGCAGCGGGAATTGGCATTTTTGTATTCCTAGTATTCATAGCAAAAGGTATTCGGGTTGTAAGACCAACTGAACGAATGGCAGTGGAAAGGCTTGGCAAGTTTGAAAGAATTAAAGACCAAGGTATTACTTGGATAATTCCTTTCATACACAAGAGCATCTTTGTTAACATAACTGAACAAATGACTGATGTTGAAAGTCAGGAAATTATTACAAAGGATAACTTGAACGCAAGAGTTGCCGCTCAGGTTTATTACAAAGTAAGGGAAGATGATTCGTCGGTAAAGAACGCACTTTATAAGGTAAATGATTACAGAGCGCAGATTATTGCCCTTGCAAGAACAACAATGCGTAATGTGATAGGCGATAGAGATTTTTCCAATGTTAACAGTAAACGCGGCGAGTTGAATGCTGAAATCATGTCACAAATACAAAAACAAATTACTGAATGGGGTCTTGACGTTGTAAGAGTTGAAGTAAAGGAAATTGATCCCCCTAAAGAAGTCCAAGAGACCATGAACGCTGTAATACAAGCCAACAACAAGAAGGTCGCCGCGATAGACCTAGCTCAAGCATTAGCAACACAAGCTGATGGTGAGAGACAAGCTGCTATTAAGAGAGCAGAAGGTTCGAAGCAATCAGCAATTCTTGAAGCAGAAGGTCAAGCGAATGCAATCAAAACAGTTGCTGAAGCAGAAGCTTCAAAGATCAAGCTAATTGCTGCAGCTGATGCAAATAGGATAGAAGTTGTAAACAGAGCAGCTCAAGAATACTTTAAAGAGAATGCTGTTACTCTAAAGCAGTTAGAAGTAACACAACAAGCAATGCAAGAAAATACAAAGTTTGTCATAGTGGAGAAGGGAACAAACCCGACACTTGTACTTGATGGTGGAAATGGAAATACATTACCAATCAAGCCCAAGACATCAAAAATGACATAACAATGTTAGCTTCTGTGTGCTGTCTTTTAACCTGTTCCGCACCGGAAAACTTATCCGCCATTCACATTCGACATCGATGACCGAATCCAGACGAAAGTGTTCTGGAGAAGCGCCAACCTCTGAACCCGCTAATTGTTATTTACTTTATGATTATGTGTCCTGATCAGTGTTAATCGTTGCAGGCAGGCACTGTTGAAAACTATGTCTGCTCTTTTACGGTAATGATAGGTGTCAAGGCACTTCCTGCCTTCTCGATACTCGTAGGTGAAGCCAACATGAGGTACATGCTAGGCCATGCGATCATCCTGCCTTCCCCAATCGGCGTACAGCTGTTGGAGTTCCCCGTGAAAATGATGAACGCATTCCGCAATAGACGATCATAAAGGTTGTTAACTGGCGAAGAAATTGTATTGTCAGATGCCGATAGAGTTCAGCAGGCAGGCGCGGCAGGCGTTCAGCCCCGAGTTCAAGGCGCGAATAATGCAGGCATACGCCCTGTTCCCGGAGCTGCAGGACAAGACAATAGCCTGTGGGCTGATAAAGGGCCGCGGCTGGGTCGAGGGCACGGCAACCGGCCGGACATCCCCTCCTGCATTCCGGCTACAGCCAAACCTCTCTAGCTACACCATAGCTCACGAGCTGACGCACCTTGTTCAGGGGAACGGCTCTGGGATACCTCACGGCGAGATCTCCTGCGACATCTGGACAGTGGACCGGCTACCACCAAAGCTCTTGGGCCAGCGGCCGTATTACCTGCTGAAAAATTCAAGGTGCGACTGGAAAAAGAACAGGACTGCGATTAAGGATTTGTGCAGGCAGGCCATAGAGGTCAGAAAGACGCGGCGGACATACATTGTATGGCTGCGCGGCCAGATTAAAAAGCTGAATTCATTTTCTAGAGCATAGTGAAGTCGGCAAAAATTACACGTCAGCAGTTAATTAACATGGATGCACTGTACCGTCAATGAAAGTATGCGAAATTTGCAATGCACCGTCAGAACCATTGCTTGAATTTAACAAGGTTCTGGCATGCGTGACTTGTTTTAAGAGCAAAATTCGGTTGATAGTTGGAGATGACTAGCCGTTTGTCAGATCCAGCTTTAGAAGCTGCACGAGCTCTGAATAGCTGTTAAGGTGTTATTGTATACCATGCATTTTGATCGTAAAAAACTGCGCAAACTGAGCGTGAACATTCATAGTCATGAAATCGTTATGTAGAGTAAAAGAGACAGCAAGATGGCATGTCCGCTTGGCTTGTCTATACATTTCAAAGACCTTGGCGTTTGCACAGTATTAAAGAAGTAATTTGGGGTCGAGTTTGCGCGACTTGTCTTGAAATCTTATCAGGTGCTTCCTAACTATGTAATTGCTTTATTCAATGTTGCGACATGTCATGCATGGACCAAGGAGAGCCGGGATTAGACTACATCGACTCTAACCTTAACCCGCTTGTGTGCGACATATGCCGCAAGACGTTTGACGGCCTTGACAAGCTGGACGAGCGCCTACAAGTGGAGCATGACATGTAAATATTGGAGCCGAGATCGTCCGGGCAATGCGCACCTTCATAGCAGTCGACGTGGCAACCGGCGCGATAGCCAAACTGCAAAATGAAATAATGTCTACTGCAGGGTGGAGCCTAAAAGACGTCAAGCTAGTCGAAACCCAGAACCTTCATTTCACGCTTATTTTTCTTGGCGAGAAAAGCCAGAACGATGTCGACAGAATAAAATCCAAAATGGCCGAAGTACAGTTTGAGCCGTTCAAGCTAACTTATACCACTATCGGCGGCTTCCCAAAGCCGTCGTCCGCTCGGGTGGTCTGGATCGGAGTCGATCAGGAAGGGGGCGAGAAGCTAACCGCGCTTGCAAACGACGTAATTGCAAAAATGGTCGAGCTCCGATTTCAGGCAGACAAGCCGTTCTCGCCTCACATGACCATCTTCCGCGCAAAGGGCCGGCCAATCCACATAGAAGACATCCTTTCAAAATATCAGGACAAGACATTTGGCTCAGACCTCATAGACAGGGTGCACCTCAAAAAGAGCGATCTCTCGCCCGGGGGACCCGCCTACTCGAACATTTATACCGTGGACGCCAAGAAATGAACCAGTATGTCCAGCGTCAGCGCCGTGGTCGCAAAAACACTGCCTCTCTGCGAGCCCTCGCCTAGCGAAGAGCGCAGGATAACTGCGGTTGCGCAGGAGGGAAAGGCGCTTGTGGACAGGCACGTCGCCGGCATGGGCGAAATAGTCGATGTATTGTTTGGCGGGTCGTTCGCAAAGGGTACATGGCTTCATGGCGACGCAGACATTGACATCTTTTTCGAGGTCAAGCCTTCAGTTGCAGTAGAAAAGTTTGAAGAGCTGGGCAGGTCAGTCGGCAAGAAGGCGCTGAAAGGCCATGAACCGAGGTTGCGCTATTCTGATCATCCATATGTCGAGGCGTTTGTGAAAAACGTCCGGATCAATGTTGTGCCATGCTACGACGTCGAGCAGGGCAAGTGGCAGAGCGCGGCAGATCGGTCGCCGTTCCACACTGAATTCGTCAGAAGGAACTTTGACGACGAAAGAAGGAAACAGACAAGGCTATTGAAAAAATTCTTCAAGGCGGCGGGGATATATGGAGCGGAAATCGCAACCGGCGGCTTTAGCGGCTACGTCTCAGAAGTGCTCGTGCTGAAGTATGGCTCGTTCGAGGGCGTGCTGCGAGCGGCGGCAAACTGGCAGGAGCGGCAGGTCGTATCAGTAGGCGACTACGATGTGGACGCCGTAAAGGGGTTCATCAGCCCGATAATCATCATCGATCCCGTGGACAGCAGGCGGAACCTTGGCACTGCAGTTTCGCCTGAAAGCGCGGGCAGGTTCATGCTGGCCGCAAGGGCGTTTCTCGACAAGCCGTCGATCCAGTTCTTCAAGGATAACCAGCGCAGCCCCGACGCGAAAAAGCTGCTCCCAAACGTCTTGGTAGTGGAATTTTCGCACAGAGAGCGAAGCCCCGATGTCGTCTGGGGCCAGCTGAAGAGGAGCGTTAACGCGGTAGCAAAGCAGCTAGAGCTGGCAGATTTTGTTGTGCTGCGTAGCTCGTGCGTCACCGACGAAAAAAAGTCAGCCGCGCTTGCATTCCTGCTTGAATCATTGACGCTGTCACCATATACCAAGAAAAAGGGCCCCGAAGTTTTCCGGCGAAACGATACGGCGAGCTTTCTTGCTGGCAAGAAAAAGCCGCTAGTGATCTGGGTCGACAAAGAAATGAGGGTCGTCAAGCTGGTGGACAGGAAGGCTACCGACGCACGAAAATTCGCTAGGTCGCTGCTGCAAAACATGGAAAACAGCGGGGTCGCAAAAGACCTGATTGCAGGCAAGCTCCGAATCTATAGCGGAAGCGACAGGAAAACCCAGGGGGTTGCAAAGGAGGCTGTGAGCGAGGTTGTCTCGACAGAGCGTCTCATTTTCGGATGAGCTGGCCATAAGATCGCCAGAGCTCGTGTCGCTCATATCCTATCCGCGCTTTTCAGAGAGCGAATACAAAGAGCGCGTTGCAGAGATGGAGTCACTGGGCATAACGTCGATAGCGCTTGGCGGCAGGACGATTGTAAATGGCGCCCACGTAGCTGGCAAGGGCTGCGTTGGACTCGTGCTCCGCGCAAAGATCGGAAGCAAGACCTGCGCCCTCAAGATAAGGAGGGTTGATGCCGACAGAAAGAACATGGACAAAGAAGTGGCCCTCCACAAGATTGCAAATCGAGCTGGCGTGGGCCCGCGCCTTGAAGGGCACACAAAGAACCTGGTCGCAATGGGGTTTGTCGACGGCAAGAGCATCGTCGACTGGGTTGAAGGCGCTGCAAAGAACAGGCTGCGCAAGATGACAAGGTCTGTGCTGGAGCAGTGCTACAGCCTCGACAGGGCGGGACTTGACCACGGCGAGCTCAGCAGGCTGAATCGGCACGTCATAGTGTCGGACAGGCCGTGCATAATCGACTTTGAGAGCGCAAGCACTGCCAGGAAGACAAGCAACGTGACTGCCGCCGCGCAGTCGATATTCCTGTACGGCGCCGTCGCCGGCATGGTAAAGAAAACGTTACAAGCAGACAGGGAAAAGGCACTTCTCGCGTTAAAGATCTACAAGCGTGACCAGACAAGGGCCAATTTTGACTCGGTGCTCGACTCGCTCCCGGTATAGGCGACAATAATGGCCAAGCAGGTTTCAAAAGAAACAGCAGAGGCGCTGAAGCACCTTGCAGTCGCAGACGCGCGCCTAGCCGCGATAATAAAGTCAGTAGGCGCATATGAAATCAAGCTCCGAAAAGACCCCTTCCAATCTCTGGTGGAGGCGATAATATACCAGCAGCTCGCCGGCAGCGCGGCAGACGCGATTTACGGCCGGTTCGTCAAGATCTACGGCAGGTTTCCCCGGCAGACGCAGCTGCTGGCAACTCGGGATTCCAAGCTGCGTTCCGCCGGGATTTCCGCAAGAAAGATAGAGTACCTCAAGGACCTCGCCTTGAGAGTGTCAGACGGCCGGCTAAAGCTCGCCCTGTTGACGGAAATGACTGACGAGCAAGTTATCGAGCAGCTGCTGCAGGTAAAGGGCATAGGCCGGTGGACCGCAGAAATGTTCTTGATCTTTTGCCTTGGCCGGCAGGACGTGCTGCCTGTCGGCGACCTTGGCCTGCGGAAAGCCATGCAAAAAGCCTACTCGCTTGTAGGGCTGCCGTTGCCGGAAGACATGTACAACATTGCGCAGCCGTGGAAGCCCTACAGCAGCATCGCCACGTGGTACCTTTGGAAGTCGCTTGAAAAATTCAAAGGGATTGGATAACTACTTGATTTCTGCGATGAGCATCTTCACCGTGTTGACGTCGAGGTCCAGTTGCTCCGCTATCAGCTCTTCAGAGATCCCGGAACGGTACAGGTTTTGCAGCGCCTCCTTCTTTTCCTCGTCAACGATGTTGGCAGGAGGGTACAGCGAAAGCTCCGGCTCGACTGACTTGATGTAGCTCAAGACTTTTTCGACAATCGCGTCTGAATCAGTTCTGGGCTCGGTGGAGATGACGAGCACGTGCTCCTTGACCGGAATGCTGATCAGCTTGACTTTGTCGTAGGCGTAAATGACGGATCTCAGGCTGCCAAGCTCCTGCGTGAACATCTTCCTCAGGTCCACGATGTATGCAGACTGGGCAAAGCTGATCTCCGTGTTCCTCCCTTTCAGGTATTCTTCGGTATCGCTCCTCCTGACGCCAGCATGGAGGTGGCCGGACTTCTCCATAACCCCTGCGAACCTGATCCCGGGGTCGAGCGACAGCACATTCTTTGAAAACTGCTCCGCCTTCATAGATAAAACCGTAAAACATGAAATAGAATATAGTCTTTACGCGGAATTTCCCAAAAAAAGGAGAAAAAGTCAGGCAGACTTTAGCTGGTTGGGGTCCTTAATCCTGCCCCTGCCTGTCTTCCTCGGGGCGATGTTGCCGACCTTCCGCCCTGGCGGTGTTGTCCTGCCAACTGACGACTGGCGGCCGATGTGCTGGTGCCTTCCGCCTCCGTGCGGGTGGTAGACCGCGGCCTGGGCGATGCCCCTGACTGTCGGATAGAGCCTGCCGTGGGCCTGCATGTATTTTGCGCGGGTGCCTGCCTTCAGGAACGGCTTTTCCTTGCGGCCGGCGCCTGCGATTGCGCCAATCATGGCCCTGCATTTCTGGTTGAGTATGAGGAACTTGCCTGACGGGAACTTGATCGTCACGCCCTCGGTGCCGTGAGCAAAAACGACTGCGGACGAGCCGGCCGACTTTATCAGCTTGCCACCGTCTCCGGCGTTCTTTTCAATGTTGCAGACAACAGTGCCGTCCGGGACTGACTCTAAAGACAGAATGTTGCCAGCCTTGGCAGATGTGCCGGTGCCGGCCTCGATTGTGCTCCCGACTGTTGTGCCGTCTGGAGCCGGGACATAGGAGTATCTTCCGTCGTCAAACTGTATCTTTGCCAGAGGCGCGTCCCGCCCCCTCTCATGAACAATGTCAACTACTTTACCTGTGTGATGATCTTCCAGCTTGAAATTGGGGTATTTTGCGGGCGCAATCTTGCCGACAATGATCGCCCGGAATTGCTTGCCTCCACGGCCCCTACGACGAACCAGCGTTCTCTTGCCCATTTTTCAGTAACAGGCCGTCTGATAGGTGATTTTAAGCTTGTGCTATTGTTTCGCTTGCTGGGCGAACGATTCCTCCGCAGCCTTCTTCATCTCTTTTGCAGAGACGTTGCGCTTGCGGGTTGCAATCCCCCACTTGTGCCCAAAGGGATCCATTACCTGTCCGTAGCGGTCTCCCCAGAACGCGTCCATCACCGGCATCGTCACCGTGGCGCCAGCCTTTAAAGCCCGGTTAAAGACCTTGTCGACATCTCTGACATAGACATGAAAGTTGACGGGAGTTCCGTTAAGGGACTGCGGCGAGAGGTGATTCATCTGGGGCATTTCTTCTCCCAACATGATTTGAGAGTCTCCAATCTTGATCTCGGCGTGCATTATTGTCTTGCCGTCCGGCCCGTACATCCGCGCCTTCTCCTTTGCGCCAAAGGCTTTCTTGTAAAACTCGATAGCCTGAGCCGCGTTACGCACAGCAAGACCCGGGGTTACAGTGTGGTAGCCTTTTGGAATTGGGCTGACCTTCTTTTTGGAAGCCATGCGGTACAGGCAGACAGATTGCATTAAAAAGCTTCTCTACATAGATACTGTATATTGCCGCTGCTCTGAAGAATTGCTGCGGATATCTCCCATATCCACAAAAAATATATGATTTGACATGAGCTTTTTACATGTATAATGAAGAAATCCAGAGTTGCCACTGTTAATCCTAGACAAAAGGGCGTTTCTCCGCCGAAGCCCAACCCAAAGTGGGGCCGGGAAGAGGAAACAGAGGTCTTTGCTAAGAAAGTCAAGCTTTTCAGGCAGGGCAAGATTTCGGAGGACGATTTCAGGCGCTTCCGCCTGCAGCACGGAGCCTACGGCTCGCGCCTTCACATGGACTACAGCATGGTCAGGATAAAGGTGCCAGGCGGCGAGATAACGCCTGACCAGATCGAAAAAATTGCAAGCCTTTCAGAAGCGTTCTCGATCGGCTCTGCCCACGTCTCCACGCGCCAGAACATCCAGCTCCACTGGGTGCAGTTGGAGGACGTCAGCGAGATCATGAGGGGCCTTGTGGAGACTGGCCTTACAACCCGAGAAGCATGCGGCAACACCATCCGAAACGTCATGTGCAGCCACTTTGCAGGCGTCTGCCCCAACGAAGAGTTTGACGCCACTCCATACTCGATGGCTATCGCAAGGTTCTTCCTACGCAACCCGATGTGCCAGAACCTGCCCCGCAAGTTCAAGATCAACTTTGCCTGCTGCGACCAGCACGGGCTTGTTAGGGTGGCGGACATTGGGCTCGTGCCGGCGACAAAAGAAGAAAACGGCGCGAAAGTCAGGGGCTTCAAGATCTACCTTGGAGGCGGGCTGGGGGCCGCGTCTTTCATAGGCCATCTGCTTGAAGATTTCACTCCGGAGGGCAGGGTCCTTGCGACATGCATGGCAACTGTCAGGCTGTTTGACAGGCACGGCAACCGCGAGAACATGGCAAGGAACAGGATGCGCTACCTCGTGCACGAGATGGGGTGGGAGAAGTTCCAAAAGATGGCGCTGAAGGAGCGCTCGATAGTGGAAATGACCACCTCGTACTCGACAGCCCAGCTATTCGATGTCAAGTCGCAGGAGGACACCAGGCAGCTCCCAAAGGCGCCTAGGATGGCAAAGTTGCCAATGCTGAACGAACAGGTCACAAAGGACAGCCCGGCAAATGAGCGCTGGCTCCACACCAACGTCGTTCCGCAAAAGCAGGAAGGCTATTTCACGGTATTCATCACGCTTGGAGCAGGTGACATCACCGCAAGCCAGCTTAGGGTGCTTGCCTCTGCGATCCGCGACTATTCGGCCGAAGGCGTTGCAAGGAACACCCCACAGCAGAACTTTGCGGTGCGATACGTGCGCGGGACGGAGCTCCGCGACTTTTACGAAAAGCTCGCGTCTGTCGGCCTTGCAAACCCGGGCGCGCTCACGATTGCCTCCGCGGTCGGCTGCTCAGGCACAACGTCGTGCAACCTTGCAATAACAAACTCACACAGGCTAGCAAAGGAAGTTCAGCGCAAGTTCCTCGAGCTAGGGCTTGACACCGACGATTCACTGCGCGACGCGACTATCAAGATAAGCGGCTGCCCCAACTCTTGCGGCCAGCATGAGATCGCGACCATCGGGTTCTTTGGCGGCGCGACCAGGGTGAACAACTCGATGACTCCGACGTATACGATGCTGTTTGGAGGAAGCGCTGGCGAACAGGGCGAGCTGGCAAAAGCCGCGATGCGCGTGCCGGCGAAGCGCGTAATCGACACCATACTGAAGGTAATCGAGCTCTACAGGCAGCAGAGGTCTGCAAGCGAGACTCTGCACCACTGGGTTGTCAACATTACAAAGGGCCGGGGGACCGCGGGCATCAAGGACCTTGAAGGGTTGAAGGCGGCCCTTGCAGAGGTGATACAACTGCCTGCCCCCGAGCAAGACCCTGACGCCTACATGGACTATGGCAGCGACTCACGGTTCTCTGCCAAGACTGCGAGAGGAGAATGCGCAGCTTGACGGCAGGGCCCCCAAAAAAGAAAGCAGCAAAAACATCCCCTGGCCCTGCTGTCCAGCTTTCAATAGTGTGCGACGCAGACACGCTGCGGTCGCTGGTGCGCAAAAAGGCCGTGCGCGTGGTAGACGTGCGCAAGGCGGACGACTACAAGCAGGATCACATACCGACTGCGGTCTCCTTGCCACTGGCCCGAGTGCTTGAAAACGACACGCCGGAAAAAATAGTCGGCATTCTGGAAGAGCTTGGCGTATCAGACAAGACGCCGGTGGTGGTATACGACGACACATTTGGCGCGCTGGCAGCCCGCGTCGCGTGGACGTTCCAGTACGTCGGCCACACAAGCGCCGCGCTGCTCGAGATGACCTTCAAGCAGTGGAAAGAGCTCAGGCTTGAAACAGAAAAGCAGGCGCGCATCTTTCCAAGAGCCAAGCATTCGCTAAACGTCAACAAGAACATCTACGCAGACGCTCCTTACGTCGAGGCGGCCAAGTCACAGCCGGGCAAGCTGCTAGTCGACTCACGTGAGCGGCTGAACTTTCTGACCGAGCACATACCGGGCGCAAAGAACATCCCCTACACGATGGTCGGCTCTAACGGCAGAATTTTGCGCAAGGCAGAAGAACTGAAAAGGTTCATTGAAAACCGCGGCATAGCAAGCAACGCCGAGGTCATCACCTACTGCGGGAGCGTCGGGACGCTTTCAGGCCTGACCTACTATGCCCTTAGGCTGGCTGGGTTCCAGAACGTCAGGCTTTACTCCAAGTCGTTCAAAGAGTGGAAGGCCCTTGGCAAGCCAAAGGAAGAGTTCAAGGACGCCACGTACTGGGACCTGTCGGCAGAATAATCATGTCAAACAGGCTCATTGTCTGTCTTACGGGGATGCCGGGCGCCGGCAAGTCGACCGTCGCGTCTTTTCTCAAGGAAAAAGGCTTCGCAACGGTGACAATGGGCGACGCAGTGAGGGAAGAGGCAGAAATGCAGGGCCTCGAACCAACGGATCCCAACCTTGGCAAGCTGATGATCAAGCTCAGGCAGGACCTCGGGCAGGGCGCGGTAGCCCATTTAATTTTGCAAAAGCTGGCGAGGGACGGCAACGCGGACGCCGTTGTCATTGATGGCATACGCAGCATACCGGAAGTCGAAGTTTTGAAAAAAGTCGGCCGCGTAAAACTTTTGGCGATCCACGCGTCGCGGGACACGCGCTTTAGGCACCTTGTAGACAGAGGCAGATCAGACGCCCCGGCAAGCAGCGACGAGTTTGCCGGCCGGGACAGGCGCGAGTTTTCAGTGGGCATAAGTGAGGCGATCGCGCTTGCAGACGAGACGATATCCAACAACGACCTGACGCTGGAGCAGCTGAAGCATCAGGCGTACGACATTGTGAAGGGGTGGCTCGAGGAGGCAAAGAACAGTTGAAAAAGCCAGCAATAGGGTCGCCGATAGAGCTAAAGGTCGAGGCGCCAGTCAACCCTTCTGAAGACCCGCAAAAAGTGATAGACGCCATCGGTAATGTGGTGGCGAGATGCTCGCCAGAGTTCCGCTATGGCAGCAGGGTAGTAGGGCGCGCCGACGGGATCGAACCCTTGTTGGTGCTGTACGAGCAAGTGCGATCGAGATCCGCGATGGGAGTCCTGCGGAGGATGCTTCTTGACAACCGCGCCGGCGACAGCACGTGGTTTTTGCTCAACAAGCAGGCGGCAACAGCCGGCATTGCAGCAGTCATTGATGAAGAACAGCAATCGCCCCTCGGGCCAATTCGGGTGACAATAAGCTGCGAGGAGCTGGACGTCCTCGTTGACTGGCTGGTCCCTGAGGCGTAGTACGAGGAAAGCTTCTTTTACCCCCACCGGTATACGGGCTCCATGGCAACAGAAGCATACTGCGTGAAGTGTAAAGCCAAGAGAACAATGAAGGATGAGAAAAAGGTAACAATGAAGAACGGCAAGCCCGCGACGCAGGGCGTCTGCCCGGTCTGCGGAACCAAGATGTTCAGGATAGGCAAGTAAGCGTATATTCTTTTTTCATTTTTTTGTTTTTTCAAAATGTCAAGGCATAATAGACTCGGCTGCGATCATGTATCCGTTTGATAAGGATAAGGAATCTGGTCAAAAAGTACGGCGATTTGACCGCAGTTGACGACCTTACGCTTGACATCAACGAAAATGAGGTCTTCGGGCTGCTCGGGTCCAATGGCGCCGGCAAGACCACTACCATCCACATGCTTGCGACGCTGCTCAAGCCAACTTCAGGCACCGCGACTGTGAACGACTACGACATCGTCAGCCAGCCAGCAAAGGTGCGTGCAAGCATTGGAATTGTGTTTCAGGCTCCAAGCAGCGACGACATGCTCACCGGCTATGAAAATTTGCAACTGCATTCCATGCTGTACAGCGTGCCGCGACACGCAAGACGCCAGAGGATAGAAGAAGTGCTCGAGCTAGTGGGATTGACGGATCGCAGGCACGACCAGGTCAAGGCCTATTCCGGAGGCATGCGGAGGCGGCTTGAAATTGCTCGCGGCCTCTTGCACAAACCAAAGGTAATGTTCCTAGACGAGCCCACGCTAGGGCTCGACCCTGCAAGCAGGGAGACCATGTGGAAGTACGTCAAGCGCCTGGTAGAAGAGGAAAAGGTGACAATCATTTTGACCACACACTATATGGAGGAGGCTGACATGCTGTGCGACAGGATTGGCATAATCGACAAGGGCAAGATCGTGGCTCTTGACACGCCAGCGGGATTGAAGGCGGGCCTTGGGGGCGACATTATCAGGATCAAGACAAAAGACAGTATTGACAGGGTCAGGCAGTTCGACTTTGTCCACAAGGTGGAGCAGAGCGATGGCTTCCTTGTGCTGTCAGTAAAGGACGCCAAGAAAGCATTGCCAGTGCTACTGCAAAACGTGGAGGCAGAGTCGGCCGAGTTTGCAAGCCCGACTCTCAACGACGTGTTCATACAAATAACCGGCCGGAATATCAAAGAGCAGGCAGAAGGGGGGTTCATGGAGAGATATGCAAAGTACGATTAGCGTCGAGGACCACCTGACTAAAATATACGCGCTCTGGCTTCGGGAGTTCAAGGTATTCATGCGGGAAAAGAGCCGGCTCGTCGCGTCGACGTTTACTCCGATACTCTGGCTCTTTGTAATAGGTTCCGGGTTCGGGGCCGCGAACCCGTCGACAGTGCCTGGAGTCGACTACCAGCAGTTCATATTCCCCGGAATCGTCGCCATGTCGATAATATTCAGCTCGGTGTTCTTTGGGTCTTACATAATATGGGACAGGAAGTTCGATTTCTTGAAAAGCGTAATGGTGGCGCCTGTAAGCAGGGGGAGCGTCTTTGTGGGCAAGACCCTTGGCGGCATGACAACGTCGCTGATACAGGCAGCAATACTGCTTGCAATAGGGGGGGCAATCGGCATCCCGTTCACACCGCTGTCACTCGTTCAGGACGTGGCGGTAATACTGTTAATGTCATTTGGGCTCACGTCGCTTGGGCTCGCGCTTGGCAGCTACATGTACAGCCTTGAGGGGTTCCAGATGATCGTCAGCTTTGTCGTCTTTCCGCTATTCTTCCTGTCTGGCGCACTCTTCCCGCTTGACAACCTGCCTGGCTGGCTCAGGGCCCTGACTGCGGCGGACCCTGCGACGTACGGCGTCGACGCGCTGAGGCACGCGATGCTTGGAGTTGGCAGCAATTCAATAGGGTTTGACGCGGCGATTCTGGTCGGCTACACCGCGGCGCTCGGAGCGTTTGGTATCTTTTCGTTCAAGAGGATGAAGGCCGTCTGATTTTTATTCGCGGTATGCGGAATCATGGCATGCCCGGTGGTGAGTACCGAGACCTTGTGCTCTGCAACAACTGCCTGTGGGCTGCATCGCTGCTGGAAGGGTCACGCGGGTTTATGGCCTGCCCCATTTGTGGCAACATCAGCCTAGACGTCATTCCCGTCAACGACTACGAAGCGTACACGATGAACGTCAGGAACAAGAGCGTCGAGCTGGAATTCACGAAGGACAAGTAAACTTTTGCCGCTGTAAGTTTAATAGAGGTTTTGGAATGTGACAATGTGAGGGGTCGTAGTCTAGCTTGGTCAGGATGTCAGAGGCCGTCTCCTTGGATGGTCGACGAACCCGGGGCGCTGGAGGTCGTGGGTTCAAATCCCACCGACCCCACTACGTTATTGGGATAGTAATACAGAGTACCAAGATGGGTACCAGAATTTCTCATCGTAGAGTAGGATAAATGACAAAAAGATCCCACGACTTTTTCGTTTGGATATTTGTTTAAGTGTGATCACTTGACAGGATATCTAGTTGCTGCAGACAATCCTTAAGTTCGCCTCCGCTGTTCTAATTTCCAACATTACTGTTACAGTCATAATCTCCGTTCTAACAGCCGGAGCTGGGCAATGG
>JAHEZV010000033.1 GCA_023250885.1 Nitrososphaera sp.
CGGGAGGTGGGATTCGAACCCACGAACCCCTAAGGGATAAGAGCCTCAGTCTTACGCCTTTGGCCAAGCTGGGCGACTCCCGCTCCCGTTAACACGCCTGCCTCGCGCTAATTTGAATATTGCGAGGCGGTAATGGTTTTTATAATGCCTAGGCACATTGACAGAAGCAGATGTTAATCCCGATTCGCTGCTTCACCTGCGGCAACCTTATTGCAGACAGGTACGCCGAGTATTCTAACCGAGTGAAGGCCGGCGAGGATCCGGCGAAGGTCATGGACTCGCTCAACATCAAGCGCTACTGTTGCAGGAGGATGTTCATTTCGAGCATCGAAACGATCTACCAGATTATACCCTACTACGAAGCGCTCAGAAGACGCATGTCGGAAATCCAGTCCGAAATAGAATAATCCTGAACAAGTAATAAATAACGTCGGCATCAGGTCACACTTATGCCTTCTATCACACGAGTCCGCGGCAGAATAGTTTTCAACAGCAGGGGGAGCAAGACCATCGAAATTGACGTAGTGACTGATGGCAAGTTCATGGGAAGGGCGTGCGCGCCGTCCGGGGCTTCTGTTGGCAAGTTCGAGGCCCAGAGCTTCCCAGAGAACAAGGCTGAAAAGGCACTTGCAGCGTTCAATGCTAATTCAAAAAAGCTCGTCGGCTTGCAGGCAGAGAACCTGCAGACAGTGTTTGACGCATTAAGATCGATTGACAAGACAGACAACTATGCCACGATTGGCGGGTCAGTCGCGTACGCGCTATCTATCGCAGCCGTCGACTCGGCAGCCAAGGCTCTAAACATCCCGCTTTTCAAATTGCTAAAACCAAACAAGCCTTACAGGTTCCCGTTTCCGATTGGCAACATCCTTGGAGGCGGGGCGCATGCCGGGCCCGGCACTCCAGACATTCAGGAAATCTTGGCGTGTCCCGTGGGCGCAAAAAGCATAGTCGAGGCGCTAGAGATGAACTTCAAGCTGCACGCCGAGACGCGCAAGGTCATCGAGTCAATAGACAGGCGCTTCACCTACGGCAGGGGCGACGAGGGCGCGTGGGCCCCTAACGTGAACAACGACCAGGCCCTTGAAATCGTGGAAAACGCTGTCAGGAACTGCGGCTACAACCTTGGCAAGGACATGTCGATAGGGATCGACTTTGCCAGCTCCTCGTTCTGGGACGAAAAGAACAGCGTTTACGACTACTCCCGTCAGGGCGTCAAGCGCGACACCGTCGAGCAGATCGAGTTTGCAAGCAGGCTGGTGCGCGAATACAAGCTCGTCTACGCCGAAGACCCGGTGCACGAAGGCGATTTTGAAAGTATGGCGGTCCTGACGAAAAAGAACCCCAAGACTCTGATGACCGGCGACGACATGCTGGTCACGAACGCCAGCAAGGTAAAGGAAGCCGTGAAATACGGAGCGTGTAGCGGCGCGATACTGAAGGTCAACCAGGCAGGCAGCCTGTACGATGCAATGAAATTTGCAGAAGAGTGCAGGAAGAACGGCATCAGGATAATAACGTCGCACAGGTCTGGCGAGTCTGTTGACTCGCACATCTCGCATATCGCAGTAGCCACCGGCTCCAAGATGATAAAGACGGGCGTCCTCGGGGGCGAGCGCATAGCAAAATTGAACGAGCTTGTGCGCTTGACAGAGTATGATTTAATAGAAGGTATGGCCGAACTGTCCTCTGCGTAATATGAGCAATCCCGAAGATCGCCCTGACAATATTGATGAAACCAACGCTGGGATAGAAGAGGAAGAGGAAGAGGAAGAAAAAGCAACAGAAGCACCATTAGACTCCCCGCCAGTTGAAACCCAGGAAGGTCAGGAGGCAATTGATACCGATAATTTAGAAAAGATGATACTTTCTACAGGAATCCGCGTAGGCACCCCGGTTAAGACAAAGTTCATGGCTCCGTTTATAGTCAAAGCTAACCCGGAGGGCCTATATATCCTTGACATCAGTAAGACTCTGGCGAGGGTTGACGTTGCCGCCAAGTTCATCGGCAGAGCAAGCATTGCCAAGGTTGCCGTGACTTCTGCCCGCGAATACGGCAAGACTCCGGTAGAAAAGTTCTGCGAGCTTACCGGCGCGGCTCAGATTCTGGGCCGCTTTATGCCCGGCACGTTCACCAACCCGTCGCTCCCCAACTACATGGAGCCGGAAATAGTGGTCGTGACCGACCCGCAAGCAGACCAGCAGGCCGTCCTTGAAGCCACCAGAGCAGGAGTGCCAGTCATTGCAATTGCCAACAGCGACAACGTTACTTCAAAGGTCGACTTGGTGATACCTGCGAACAACCGGGGGCGCAAGGCTCTGGCCACGGTGTACTGGCTCCTCGCAAGAGAAGTCCTGAAGAAGCAGGGGGCGATCAAGTCCGACAGCGAGATGCTGAAAAAAGCTTCTATCGACGACTTTGAAACAAAGTTAGTCGAGGAAGTATCTTGACAAAAAGGGCGCCCGCTGTAGCCGGCATGTTTTATCCCGACAATCCCCAAGAGCTAAAAGGGGTTGTCGACCAGTCATTCAGGAACCCTCGCTTCGGTCCTGGCAGGGCCCCGCCTTCCACCAGCAAGCGCAGGGTCTATGGCATAGTCTCTCCACACGCCGGCTATGTTTATTCCGGCGCAGTCGCCGCAAACGGCTTTTACGAAGTGTCATCTGTCGATTTTCAGGATGTCATAATGGTAGGGCCGAACCACTACGGGATCGGGTCGCTCGTGGCCGCCATGAGGGAGGGCGAATGGGAAACGCCTCTGGGCGACGTCGAAGTCAATTCAGAGCTGGCCGAGGAAATTGCAGGGAGGTCGTCCACCCTTCACTTCGACAGCTTTGCCCACAGCCGCGACCACTGCCTTGAAGTCCAGCTGCCGTTCCTGCAGTACATCAGGCAGGATTTTCGGATCGTGCCGATAGTGCTTGTCTCCCAGCGGAGCGACACGGCCTATGACCTGGGAAACGCGATATCCGAAACCATAGCCGAAAAAGGCGTCGCGGATTCCACGCTGCTCATCGCTTCGTCCGACTTTACCCACTATGAGCCAAATAGTGAGGCGCACAGGAAGGACGGCGAGCTGATAAAGGCCATCCTTGCGCTTGACATTAACAAGTTTTATGCCGTCCTTGAGAGGCTTGACGTTTCCGCCTGCGGCTACGGGGCCATCGCGACAATGATGGTCGCAGCAAGGAACCTCGGGGCCACCGGAGGAGAGCTCTTAAAGTACGCGACAAGTGGAGACATCACCGGGGACAACAGCGCGGTAGTAGGGTATTCTTCGATTGTGTTCGTATGACAAAGGGCAGGGCATCTGCACCGGCCAAGGTAATCCTTTTTGGAGAGCACTTTGTGGTCTACGGCAGCCCCGCCATACTAGCGTCGATAAATAGGCGCATAGTGGTTGATGCCCGCACGATAGCCGAGAACAAGGTAGTTATCAGGTCTGACATCGGGGTCGCCGGCGAATACGGCAGTTCAAGTTTCAAAGCCACCGAAGGTGGCATGGAAGCAAAGGCAACACTGGACCCGTTGCACAACGCCATCACGCAGGTCCTTGTGGCCAGAGGCAAAAAGAAGGGAATAGAGATCGCCATTTCTTCCAGCGTGCTGCCAGGCATTGGCCTTGGGTCGTCCGCCGCAGCGTGTGTAGCCACGGTAGCCGCGGTGAACTCGCTCTTCCAGAAAAAGCCAAGCAGGCAGAAGATATGCGAACTTGCGATCAAGTCGGAGCGGCTGATCCACAAGAATTCTTCCGGCGCGGACTGCTACGTCAGCACCTTTGGCGGGCTGATATACTACAGCAAGGCAAGGGGCTTCAAGGAAATAAAATCAAAAGGCGCGCTTGCGCTCGTGATTGCAAGCACCGGCGTCAGGCATTCCACCGGCGACCTCGTGGCTGGCGTCAAGAAGCTCAAGGACAGAAACGAATCTCTCTTTCAGAGCCTCGCGAAACAGGCCGCCGACATTTGCGCGCAGGCGCACGGCGCGATAGCGTCTGGCAAGTGCGATAAATTGGGCGAGCTAATGAACGAGAACCAGGCTGTCCTCAGGCAGATCGGGGTTTCTCACTATAAAGTGGACGACCTGATAGACATATGCGGCAAGGCCGGCGCGCTCGGAGCCAAGATTACTGGCGCCGGCGGCGGTGGCGCGGTGATTGCACTTGCAGCAAGCAGGCAAGACGGCGGCAAGATAGCGTCCCGCGCGAGGGCGGCCGGCTACGAGTCCTTTGAAGTGGAGATAGACCGGAAAGGCCTGGTCATTTAGCTCAAGCGTTTTTGAGTGGTGCGGTGAGGTGGACAGGCTTGACCAGATCAGCGACGTCGACCCAGCAGCGCGCTATTTTGTCCATCGAGTAGGTCAGGTTGAGCACTGCGATCGCCGATTCCAGGTTTTTAGACTCTGCCCTGTTCTTGATCAAGTTTATGATCTCGTTGAACCTGCCGCCGTACGTCGTGACAACAACGTTTGACTCTGCCCTGTTCTTGTTCACGAATGCGGCGACTGACTTTTCCTGCATCTTTTCCACGAGCGCGCCTGCCTCCGCTATCTCGTCCACGACTTTGATCCGCGAAAGATCCTGTATCGTGCCTGCAAGGTCGACGATGTAGTCGCCGGCGCTCTCCAGAAGGTTGGCCGCAATCCTGTAGTCCAGGATGTCGATGTTGCTCAGATTCAGCTTGCCTGCCAGCTTCTGGTCCATCATGGCGCTGCGGATAAGCCTGACGAGCAAAAAGTACTGCCTGTCGACTTCGTCGTCCCTGCCGGTTATCACCCTGCGGATGCTGCTCTCCTTCGATTTGATAGCTTCAAGCAAGTCGCGGTACATGCCGGCAACTATTGCACTCATGCGCCGCAGTATCTTTTCCGCGTCAAGCGTGTTTGCGTCGAGCAGGAATTGCGCTGAAATGTGGAAACCGTCTTCGTCTACTATTTCAAGGCCGACGAGCTTGCGCATAGCCTTTTTGAACCTGTCGGCGTCTTCAAATGAAATCTGCGAGCTGGCCTTGATGCGGATCATGTCGTACCCAAGCAGGTATGCGCCGTACACCTGGTTGACAAGCGTGTCCATCGATGCCGGCGAATATGGAATAGTCACTTCCTTTGCCTCCTCTGTTGTGTCCTCTGACGGAAAAATCGATATCGAGTTGTCGCGATTTATGTCGACCGGCACGATGCTCCCTTTCTTCAGGTTGTTGCTCTTTATCCACTGGCTTGGCAGCGATATGAGGATGCTGCTCCCGATCTTTTGCAAGCGCCTTGCGTATCTTGGCATGATAGTTTATATCCATTTAAACTAATTAAACATTATTCTTATATTTTGTGTGGCTTAAAAATAACCGATGGCATCAGCGCTTATTGAAGCGCCCGTAGCTGTGGCGAAGGCATTCAGCCCCGGCCACATAACAGGCTTCTTCGAGATACCCCACGGCGGCCACTCTCACTTCCTCCACAGGGGGTCAAAGGGCGCCGGCTTCTCTATCGACAGGGGCATTGCCACGACGGCATATGTCTACGAGAGTGCCAAGACCGATTACAGGATCTCAATTAACGGCGCCCAGACCCGTGATGCAGAAGTTTCCAGATGGGTTGCCGAGGAATACCTCAAACTTGCCGACAAGCCATACTTTGTAAATATTGAGCACGATATAGGAGTCCCGGTGGGCTTTGGTCTCGGCTCGAGCGGGGCGGCCGCCCTCAGCTTGTCGTATGCGCTCAACGACGCGCTTGACGTCGGCCTCAGCAGAACCCAGGCGGGCCAGATAGCGCACCACGCCGAGATTGCCTGCAAGACCGGCCTTGGCACGGTGATTGCCGAGTTTGCCGGCGGCTTTGAGATGCGCACTGGCGCCGGAGCGCCGGGCATCGGGTCGGTCACCAATATCGATCTGGAGAATTACAAGGCAGTGGTGCTTTGCCTCGCTCCCATTTCCACAAAGTGGTTTCTCACAAACAGGATGGATGAAATAAATGGCCTCGGCGGAATCATGCTGGGCAAATTGTCAGCATCAAGGAGCGTGGATCAGTTCCTTGCAATGTCCCGCGAGTTTGCAGATATGCTCGGCCTGACAGAGGGCAGGTGCAAGGCGCCGATCGCAGCCCTCAGGGCAACAGGGATAGAGTCAAGCGTCGCGCTCTTTGGCCAGACGGTGTTCACCCTAGTGCCGCAGGCAAGAGCGAAAGATGCAAGAGACGCCCTCAAGGGCTTTGGAGGAACGCTTCTCATCTGCAACGTTGACAGCAACGGGGCCAGAGTGCTCTAAGAATTGCACGCAAACCGCATTTGGATACCACCAGACCATCCCCGGGCCAAGTCCCTATACACTCGCGAAATGCTGGTCGACGGCTACAGGCGAGGCCTCGTAACGGCCGAGGGGCTCATCGCCCACGGGAGGGGCGAGGCGTACGACTACCTCATCGGCGAGCGCACCACGAAAACTGCGCAGCGCGCAATCAAGGCGGCTGCTGCAATGCTTTTGCTCTCGAAGCGGCCAGTCATCTCTGTGAACGGCAATACCGCAGTTCTCTGCCCGAGAACGGTGGCAGAGCTTGCAAAGGTGACTGAAGCTGCAATCGAGGTCAACCTATTTTACCGGACGGAAGAACGGGAGCGGGCGATCAAGGCCGAGCTTGAAACACACGGCGCGGACAATGTTCTTGGAGTAGGTTCAAGGGCATCCGCGACGATCCCGGAGCTCCAGAGCGAGCGCAGGCGCGTAGACCCAGAAGGCATCTACCGCGCCGACACGGTGTTTGTGCCTCTCGAGGACGGCGACAGGACGGAGGCGCTTGTTGAAATGGGCAAGACTGTGATTACAATTGACCTCAACCCTCTATCGCGGACAGCCAAGGCCGCGCACATCACGATTGTCGACAATATCGTAAGGGCGATGCCGGCTATTGTTGAAGCGGCGCGCGAGATCAAAGGCGGCAGATCACTGAAGAAAATCGTGGGCGGGTTTGACAACAAGAAGAACCTGCGCGAGTCCCTGAAAATCATAAAGGGAGGAATATGATGCAAACCAAGAAAAAAGTGAGTGTAAATGATATTATTGCGATGAAGGGGGCAGAGAAAATTTCCGTCCTCACGGCGTACGACTATTCCACTTCGTTGATATGCGACAGGGCAGGAGTAGACATACTGCTCGTCGGCGACAGCGCCGGCATGGTGGTGTTGGGATATCCTAGCACGGTGCCAGTCGGTATGACGGAGATGACGATGTTTTGCAGCGCGGTGGCAAGGGGGACGAAGCGCGCCATGATAGTGGGTGACATGCCGTTTGGATCATACCAGCCAAATGCAAGCGTGGCAGTTGAAAACGCGGTGCAGCTGATCAAGGCCGGCTGTGACGCGGTAAAGCTGGAAGGGGGTTCGGAAATCATTGGCACCATAAAGGCAATAGCGGACGCAGGAATACCTGTGATGGGCCACATCGGGCTAAGGCCGCAGACGTCGTCGCTTTGGGAAGGCTACAAGCTGCAGGGTAGAACAAGGGAATCTGCGATGAAATTGGTACAAGACGCCAAGGCACTGGAAAAGGCGGGCGTTTTCAGCATTGTGCTCGAGATGGTCGCAAGCGAGGTGGCGGACACAATAACAAAGCGCGTTTCTGTGCCGACCATAGGCATAGGCTCCGGCAGGGGATGCGACGGCCAGGTGCTGGTGCTCCATGACATGCTTGGCATCTATGAAGACATCAGGCCAAAATTTGTAAAAAGGTACGCCGAGCTGAGCAAGTCGATATTTGACGCTGTTGCAAGCTATACCCGCGAAATCAAAACTGGCAGGTTCCCGGAAGAATCAAACGCGTTCCACATGGGGCTGGAAGAGCTTGACAAATTCAGGAAGGCGAAAAAGAAATGAAGACAAAGCGACGAGCCCACCCGTCAAAAGACATCGTTGGAAGCGATGGAAGCGAGCTTGCTGATAAAAAAATCGTGCTCTGCATCACCGGCAGCGTCGCCGCTTACCGCGCTATTGACCTTGCGCGGCTTTTGATGCGTCACGCAGCAGACGTGCACGCAGTCATGACCGAATCGACTGCATCGGCGCTCCTTCACCCGGAAATGATGAAGTGGGCCACAGGCAACGAGGTAGTCACAAAGTTGACAGGCAACTTAGAGCATGTCATGCTTGCCGATTACGGCATGTCAGATCTGATAATTGTTTACCCGTGCACAGCAAACACCCTTGGCAAGATGGCGGCCGGCATCGACGACACGCCTGTCACGTCGGTGCTCAGCGTCGCGCTAGGCAGCAAGATCCCAATAATAATTGTGCCTGCAATGCACGAGGCAATGTACGAGAACAGGTTCATCCAGCAAAACGTGGACAAGCTGAGAGGATACGTCATGTTTGTCGAGCCCAGTATGGAAGAGGGTAAAGCAAAGGTAGCCGAGCCGCAGCAAGTGCTTGATGCTGCCGTCACAATTTTATCCGCCGGGCCACTGGCCGGCAAGCGGGTCCTTGTAACCGCAGGAAGCACCGTCGAGCACATCGACCCGATCAGGGTCGTGACCAACACGAGCTCGGGGAAGATGGGAATTGCGATAGCGCAGGAGGCGGAGAGGATGGGCGCAGCCGTTACGCTGGTCTACGGGCATGGCAGCGAGCCGGCAAGCGGCAAGGCAGTGCGCGTAAACACGAGCGAAGAAATGTACAAAGCTGTAGTTTCAGAATTGTCGTCCAAGAAATACGATGTTGCAATAATGGCTGCGGCAGTCGCCGACTTTACCCCGGCTAAAAAATCAGAAAAAAAGATTGACACAAGGACAGGCAAGATGGAACTGTCGCTTGTCGCGACAAAGAAAATAATTGACGAAGTAAAAAAGACGAGCAGGGGCACATTCCTCGTAGCCTTCAAGGCAGACTATAACGTCCCTGACTCTGTGCTTGTTGAAAAGGCATACAAAAAGCTGCAAGAGTGTGACGCCGACATCGTGGTTGCAAACGACCTTGGCAGGAAGGGGTCCGAGGCCGGATCTGACAGGAATCAAGTATTCATTGTTGATAAAAAGAGAAGGGTAGTCCACCTGCCCCTTGGGAGCAAGCCCGCAATTGCAAGAAAGCTTCTAGAGCTTGTGGCGGAATCTGTTAACGGCAGCGACAGCCGCAAGTGACACTGCCGCGGTTGCAGCAATAGCAGGAAACTCTGAGACAACCTGCACTTCTTGCACTGCCAGCTCAACTGACTCTGTGTTGCAGCTTGTTGTAAACTCTTGCGATATCTTGCTGTGAGTAAAGATGTTAAATCGGGCAGTCTGTCCCGCCAGTATTGTATCGGGATAGGTGTAACCAAATATCGAATCGATCACGTTTCTTTTGCTGTCATAGATCGCACACACGATCTTGGTCTGTGTTGCGTTATGATCCGCCCCATTAAGCACATAGCCCCCGACAATTCCATAGCCATCGCGATCAAGCGCCGATTCAACGACAAGCGTCAGGCCTTTTTCTACAGGCTCGTCTTCGACAGAAAAAGACGTTACGCCGACAGAATACTCTTTGTCCCGTAAATAATTGCTCAGACCAAGGCTAAAGCCGGATGTCCTGTTTGGCATGATGACCGCCATGGTAGTGTAGATTTTCTCTTCTTTTACCAGTAATCCATCTTTAAAAAATGAAACACCAATCCCGACAAGCTTGACTGGATGAATGGCAGCATTTTGCACTTCGCCTACCAGGTTGGCATCTCCTTGATCATCGGCGTACTTGCCGGTTGAGAGAATGGCAATATCGCTGGTGCTCACATGGAGTGCTGTTTTTGCCTGCGGCGCGCCGTTGAGATATAACTGTGCAAAATATGTGCCTGCGCCAAGTTTGCCGATGTTCTGCTCAAGCACATAATGCGTTACCATCTGAGCGCATAAGATATCAGACTGGGGCGGGATAAGTTGCACATTTATCGACAGGTTGTTGTTATCATCAAGTCCATAGTCCTGCAGTCCCACTTTGTCGCATGGCGTCCCTGCGGTCAGGGAAATGATTGCTGTAATTTCATTTTTTTCTGTCGGAAATGCAGGATAAAACCTAAGTCCTTCTTCTTCAGACCATTGAGCAAAAGCCGGGGTAAAACAAGAGATCGCTAGGGCAACAAGGATGGCAATGATCCTCATACTGTTCGGTAAGCTGGCTCAAATTCTTTACTTTTATGCTATCTTACTACGATCAGGTCCTTTGTGAACCTGTTGAGCACCTGCGGCCTGCCGTTACCGACAATGATGCTGTCCTCTATCCGCACTCCAAACTTGTTTTCAAGATATATCCCCGGCTCGACTGTCACAGCCATGCTGGGCTTGAGCACTTCGCCATTCTTCATGTGGAGCCAGGGAGGCTCGTGTACGTCAAGGCCGATTCCATGGCCTGTGGAATGTATGAACAGTTTTTCATAGCCGCGCTCGGCTATCAGGTCCCTGCACGCCGCGTCAACCTGGCCGCACGTCGCGCCTGCCTTTGCCGCGTCAAGGCCGGCCTTTTGTGACTCTCGTACGATGGCATACACCTTTTTCATTTCTGTCGATACCGAACCAAGTGCAAACGTCCTGGTGGCATCGGCTATGTAGCCGGCGTGCCTGAGCGTGAGGTCGATCACTATCAAGTCGCCTTTGCGGAACTTTCTGCCGGTTACCTCTGCATGTGGCAGGGCTCCATTCGGGCCGCCGGCGATGATGAGGGGGTTGAGAGTCGACTTGTACGAAGGCGGGTTTGCGCCCATCCTCATACCTTCGTAGATCAGCTTTGCCTGCAGGTCGCGCTCTGACATGCCGGCCTTGATTTCGTCTTCGCAGATTTCGTGCAGCTTGTCCAGAATCCTTGACGCCTTTGCGATGACCTTGATCTCTGCTTCGTCCTTTATCCTGCGCGTCTGGAAGAACGGATCAGTGTTCACTGCAATATCCCCGCCCTGCTTGCGGACCGACTCAACCGTCGAATAATCGCTGCAGTCGGTGCACGTCTTGCTGTTTTTTATTTGCGATACAAAAGTGGAAATAAGCTCGCTTCCCCTTTCGGTCGGGACCACTTCGCAGTCGATCGACGTTTTTTCGGCCCTTCCATATTCAAGCTTGGGCGCAATCAGCTTCGTGCCTTTTTCCGTGCAGACGGCGATAGCTTCCCCCCAAAAGCCGGTAAGGTAAAATACATTCTCCGGCTCGAACGCCGCAGCTACGTTACAGCCCGCTTGCCTTCCATGCTGCAGGATGGCGAAGCGTCGCTCTTTCATTGACACAACACATCTCCACATTCCCAGTTTTATAAAACATTACGCGGGTACCACTATTGAAAATTGATTTAAATATGGCTGGCTCGCCCGCTTCTCTCGAGATTATAATGGAATACCTCGTAATGCTCCCCGGTCCGACAAACGTGCCAAACAGGGTCATGAACGCAATGCTTGCGCCTGTGATAAACCACAGGAGCGAAGATTTCCACGTATTATACAAGTCGATAGTTGAAAAGACCCAGAAGGTCTTCCAGACTTCAAACGACATTGTGCTGCTTACCACTTCGGGCACTGGCGCAGTCGAAGCGTCGGTAGTCAACCTTATCAAGAAAGGCGACAAGGTCGTGATTCCAGTCAATGGCGAGTTCAGCACAAGGCTTGCTGATTTGATTGACAGCTGGGGCGGACAGGCTATCAGGATAAGTGCGCCGCCGGGCGAGAACCCTCCTTATGACAAGTTCGAGGAGGCGTTTGACAAGAACAAAGACATCAAGGCCGTTTATGCTGTCTACAACGAAACGTCCACCGGCACAACCATCAGATACATGGACAAGCTGGGAGAGCTCGCGTCAAGGAAGGGCGCGTATTTCATTGCTGACGCTGTTTCGATACTTGGCGGAGACGAGCTGCCAGTCGACAAGTGGAACGTCGACATCTGTGTCGCGGCGTCGCAAAAGGCGCTTGCAGCTCCACCTGGGGTGTCGCCTATGTCGGTGAGCAAGCGGGCAAAGAAGTACATGCAGGAAAACCCACCTCCAACACAATATCTCAATTTGAAGCGCTACTTCAAGTACTATGAGGAGCACTTTGAGACGCCTTTCACGCCGGCCCTGCCGCTATACTACGCATTCAGGGAGGCGCTGGACATGGTGATAGAGGAAGGTATGGAAAACAGGATAAGGCGCCACAGGATTTGCGCAGAAGCATTCTACGCCGGCCTGAGCGCGCTCGGCCTTACTCCGTTTGCAAAGCCGGACGCAAGGAGCAATATGATTATTGCAGTCAACTACCTGCCGGGAATGGACGACAAGAAGTTCCGCGGGCTCTTGTCAAGCGAATTCAGGGTTCTGATTGCGGGCGGCTTTGGCGACCTGAAGGGGAAGGTGTTCAGAGTGGGCTCGTTGGGCGAAGTTAACCGCTACCACGTCATGAGGACTATTTCGTCTATAGCGTCTGCGATGAACATGCTAGGACTGAAGACTAATCCAGAAGCCACGTCGGTGGCGATGGACAGGCTGAAGGCACTCGGCTAACAGCCTGCCTATAACAATAATAGCAATAGCTAGAGAATCGACTACTAAAATCTTCTTTTCTTATAATAGATAGTTATGGGAAAAAAATACAGTCATCAATTGCGAACCGCTGTCGCATTGCGACATGAGAATACTGGTTGTTGACGATGAAAGGGACATTGCCTTTATCCTGAAAAAAGGGCTAGAATGCTACGGATTCCAGGCGGACGCGTTTGACAAGCCCGAGTCTGCGCTAATGAATTTCAGGGCGTGTGCGTACGATTTGATAATCACCGACATCAGTATGCCAAAAATAAATGGCTTTAAATTGTATCAAGAGACAAGTAAGACAGATGCTAAAATAAAAATTTGCTTTCTGAGTGCGTATGAGGAGTTCAAAAGGGCGATTCCTTCGATAGACACGATATGCCTCATCAAAAACCCATCTCTATCAGCGATTTGTTAAAGATTGTTAAACGCGAACTAGGAAGAAGCGCATGAAATTTGTTAGCCATTTCTACGATCATGTGCCCGCGGGCAAGCCGATTGCTAGTGGAAGCGTTGTTTAAAAACTCATTTTTGTTTAGAAATGAGCTATCTTGCATGTTTAGAAACTAATGCAATTGTTTACAAACTCCGTAAGAATTGTGAATTAATAAACAATGAACTTCACAATCAACAATTAAAGTATGAAGTAATTCTGCGATATGAAATTATCTAGAACCTTCCATACCCGAAATGCTACGTCAAAAGTGTCAAGTTTGGACAGCCAAGCGTCCGAGATTGTGTCCGTATTACAAAAGACAGGGCATTAACAAGTCGAAGCTATGGTACCAAAGAAAAAATATCGCAGCCAAGAAACTATTAGGGTTTACCACAAGGCATTATCAAAACCTACTTCTTTGCAAATGATCAAATGCAACACTATTTGAGGAACGATGTATGTCGAAGATGCTGGCACACAAATTAGACTTGAAGCAGTGATGTATGCCATAGCTAAAGTTCTAGACAATGCGAGAAGAGTGTGAGGTAGGTAAAGAGTGGGTTTAGCACTCATTCCCATTTCTATTTGAGCTTTGGCGGGTTGATCTTCCATGTGAACGTTGCAGGGGTTGGATCTGTATTACTAGCCTGATCTACTGCTCTCACGTTGAATACATGCGTTATAGCATTCTGCAATCCACTGTACGTTACCCCGCTTGTGCAAGCTGTCCAGGCACCGCCATCCAGGCTGCACTCAAAGCCGCTTACTCCCTGATTGTCAGATCCCGTGAAGAAGAACTTTACGCTTGTCGAAGTAGTGGTTGCAATTTTCTTGGGAGTAGATTTTAGCGGCACTCCCTTGCCATCAAATGCTCCGGTGATCTGAGTGTCAGGAGGTGACACGTCACAGACCTCGTTTACGACAGGGTTGCCTGCTGGAGCGGGTCCATTATATGCACCACCGCATTTCTTAATAATTTTGCCAAAGGTATTCTCTATGGCACCTCCGTTATCGATTGCGCCGCCGGAAAAAATGGTGATTTGGCCGTCATTGTCTATGCTGCCGAGTGTATCAATATTGAAAAAGCCATGAATGTTCATGACGCCAGAGTCTCCGTTAGATACCAATGTCTCAGAGAAGATACTGCTACCTGCGTCAACGTTGATGCTACCAGTATTGAATAGGCCGAAGGAACCAAAGAAAGCATCGAACACTGCCAGGCCAGATGAGCTGCTCCCGCTATTGCTTACCTCAATGGTACCAGAGTTTTGGATTACAGCTTGACTAATGATGCCACGCCCGTTGCTGTTGGCTATGGTAATTTTACCCGAGTTGGTGATGGTGCCAGAGGACGAAGCGCCATTAAAGTTACCGACCCCCGTACTAGAGGGAGTGCTATTTATTATCGTAATTGTACCCAAGTTGGTGAGCGTGCCGCTATTGGAGATGCCATTGCCGTCACAGTCAGTTATCGGAATGTCGCAGCTGTTATTCACCGTAATCTCTCCCGAATTTGTTATGGAGCCGCCGACGTTTAATATGCCAATGCTGTTATCTCCGATATAGCTTTCAGTAGAGCCGCTGTTGCTCACAGTAACTGTACCAGTACCAGAGTTTGTTAGGGTACCAAGGTTGCGGATGCCAACGCTGTCGCCGCTATTGATCAAAGTGATATTTCCAGAGTTATCGATGGTGCCGTCGTCGTTAAAGATGCCGGTGCTGTCGTCGGTGTTGCTTACAGTCAGCGTTCCAGAGTTGGTGATGGTGCCGGTGTTATTGATGCCGAGGCTGTTGCCGGCGTTTGCAATAACAAGTTCAGTCCCAGACGGTATCGTGAGAGTTTCGCCAGAATCTACTGTAAAACCTGTCGTTATTGTGCATGTATCAACGCCATCCCATATCCCTCCGAAAGTAGCTTAGCAGCTGGTATCGTCTACTGTACCGCCAACTGCAAATGCCTTTTCAGCAAATAGTCCTCCACCAGTCAAGAATACTATGGCAGGAAGGGAAACGGCAACTGCGACTGCAAATGAAACATTAAACCTCATTCTACGTACTTCCCC
>JAHEZV010000084.1 GCA_023250885.1 Nitrososphaera sp.
CCCATGTTATCCTGCTCGCGATGCTGGCCATGTTTGGCCTAGGAGTGCTGAAGGTGAACAAGTGATGGTGCAGGCAGTCGAAGCAGACACAAGGATGATGCTGCTCAGGCGCATTGAAGAAAACCCGGGCATTCGCTACATGGAACTGCTAAGGCTGACCGGCCTGGTCAACGGCGTCCTGACATATCACTTGGCTGCACTTGAAAAGACAGACGTGATCAAGGTGGACAGGCAGTCAAGAATGACAAGGTACTTCCCTGTCAGCGTTTCAGACAGCGAGGCCGCGATATTGAAGTTTGTCAGGCACAAGCCGGTCAGGCAGATCGTGCTTTTCATACTGGATCATGGCCTGTGCACATTCAACGAAATAGTAGATGACACTAAAAAGGCTCCCTCGACAGTGTCGTCGCACCTCAAGCGGTTGAAGGAGTCTGGCATAGTCTCGATAAGATACGGAAAGTACCGGCTCTACAGTCTCGCGGAAAAGGATCTTGTCGCCGAAGTGCTCTCCAAGTACAGAGCGAGCTTTGCCGACAGGGTTGTCGACAACTTTGCAGAGATGGTAGAAGAACTATAAGCCGGATTCGCCAACCAAGACCAAAGTTGAAGTATTCATCACGTGTAATTATCCTGCTTGCAGTAGCGTTGCTAGCTTCAAGTGCAAGGGCGTTTGCAGATCCGCTCAAGAACGCCTACCGGCAGAGGATAGGCAACTATGACGTCCAAATGACGACAGAGCCAAAAGGCCCTGTTGTTGGCAGCCCGACCAATATCCTGATTGCGATAGCAGGTGTCAACGGCGACGACCTGGTCGACATCCCGATTACTCTAAGACTGGTCAAGGACGGGGGATGAAGAGCGCAATACAATAGTCAATACGGTTGAATACGAATGCGCTCAGACTCTTGCAGCCAGAGCACAGGAACTGTTCAATACCAAGCCAAAGGCAATGGCTGAAGATAATGCGATCCAAGCAATCGCTGACCTAGATGCTGGGCTCAAACACCTGAAGCAGGCCATAGACGACAAGGCACCCCATGATGACGTAGATGTCATAGTCCACGTGGAAGTTCACCCCAACATACAGAAATCGTTCAACCTCCAGGTAATCCCGGATTTCCCGCTACCACTGCTGCTGACCATTCCTGCGATTGCAGGCATCATCGTAGCAACCAGGATCAGCGCTCATAAGGAAGTAGCTTAGCGCAAATCTTTATTTTGAGTATGAGCCTCCAGTGTAAGGCGTGCTGGGGCGTGAATCAGCTTCGCTTGCGCTGCTGTCTTTGCTTGCTGCTTCTTCGGTGACTGCCGCATACGGCCACGGCCTTGGCACTGACAAGTCGCTCCCAACCACGATCTCTGACAAGCAGGTTTCCATGGAGGCCTCGATAAAGCCGACCTTTATAGATCAGGTTTCTGGCACCAGTCCGACATTTGTTGTCAGGGCGCTTGACGATGCCAAGCTCAACACCACCGTCCCCGGCGTCGATCTTCACATAGTTGTCCAGCTGCGGAACGCGACGCTGCTTGACCAGCGCTTTAGGTCATCTGACGGCGTGATGGCGGCCAACCTGATCCCGGACAGCAAGATATATGGCTGGGAGATAAACGGCAATCCGTCTCCAAGCGATCGGGTGGAAGTGAGCCAGAGCGGCCCGGTTGAACTGAGAAGCAGGATCCTCTCAGCCGGCGGGCTGTACCACATTGCAGTGACTCTTGAAAAGAGCAGCCCTAGCATTGCCGTGCAGTCTGACCAGAAATTCGATCTTTATGTCAGCATCGGCAGGACATACACGTATGACGCGCAGGACGGAGATCAGATGGCGGTCAAGACCTACTATGACGATGTCAAAAATTTCAACTATTCCAACGGCACGATCTCGTTTGAAACTCCGTTTACGTGGAATGCTGCCTATGTCGCGCAGGTGCCGGTGCTCCACATGGAAGTCCAGTTCCCAAAGACAATTGAAGAGCTGCAGACCAACAGCTACCGCGGGACGATAAACGGCGTGGAGCTTGAGGCGCAGGCAGTGGTCATCGACGACTACACTTCAGGGAAGAACCGCATTGTCCACTTCATAGTCAGCAGTGCTATGCTCAGCCGCCTTGCAGAAACGATAGGCGACACTGATGTTGCTGCTTTTTCCCTCAAGCCATCGGACAAGCCGAAATTCCCACTTGATTTATCGTCGCTGCCTGGAGAAAAGTTCCTCTTCCAGCTGTCGTGGGGCCCCGACGTGATCGAAACTCGAGTTCCCATAACGTTTGTCATGAATGTTCAGGACCCAAAAACCGGCGACCTCGTCAGGGGATCGTCGTTTGAATTCGTGCTGACGCAGGACGGAAAGGAGATCCACAGGCAGCACATGTCATCCGACTTTGGGACCTATGCACACGATTATACATTTTCAAAGGCCGGGACGGTCGCGCTGGCAGCAAGAAACATCAACGGCCAAGGCGAAAGCGCAAGCATAGACCTCGTTGTGTTGCAGGGAAGCAGCCCAACTCCGCAGCAGCCCCAACAGTCGTCCGGCTGCCTGATAGCAACGGCTGCGTTTGGATCAGAGCTAACGCCGCAGGTGCAGTACCTGCGCAACTTCCGCGACCACTACATCCTGTCAACGGCATCGGGGTCGGCGTTCATGAAGACCTTCAACTCGATCTACTATTCGTTCAGCCCGCAGGTGGCCGACTATGAGAGGAGGCAGCCGTGGCTGCAGGCAACTGTCAAGACGGCGCTGTACCCGCTGTTCGGCATATTGGCGGCGGCTGAACGAGCGCACACGGGTGTGGGAGGCGAGGCTGGCGCGATACTGGCAGGCGCAACTGCAAGCACCCTGATAGGCGCGGTCTATCTGTCGCCTGCAGGGTATGTAGCAAGCAAACGCGTCAGCAGCAAGTCGCTGGTCATTATTGTTGCAACTGCGGCGGCAGCTCTGGCAATTACGCTGGTTGCGCTGCCGGCGTTCCTTCCGATAAGCACTTCTGCATTTGTCATTGCGGTTGCTGGAACATCAGCTATAGTGGTGGCAAAGGCAGTGCGCCAGATATCCAAAAAAATAGTTTCGTAAACCCTAGGTTACGACTTTGCCCAGCTTGCCTTTCTTGCTGGCTATCTTTACCTCGCGTGCTATTCTCCTTCCCATGCTCATCGGGTCATCATACAGCAGCCCCGAGTAGGGCGAGCCGTCAAGGTATAGGTTCGTCCCTGCCACAATCCTTGCAGAGAACTCAAATGTGGTAAATCGTCCCTCGCTGTCATAGACACCTTCAAGGCAGAAAGGCCCCGTCATCCCCGGCGGCACGAGCCGCTCTGCGGCGCGCACAAAGTTCTCGCCCATCTTGTAGACTTCGTCCAGCAGCGATTCGCGGAGCACGAGCGGGATGTTGCCGATGACGTTGTACGATGGCTCGACCCCGGCCCCGAGCTGCTGCTTTGCAGGGATCCTGCCGATGCCGTCAATGTCTGACTCGTAGCGCCTGTCGATCCCAAGCAACTCAAGCTCGCCGGTTACAGGGGAATAGAAATACTGCAGGTACACGGGCACGCCCCTGACGAATTCCTGGATGTAAAGATCATTTTCGCTCCTGATCGCTTTCTGATCAATCAGCCGCCTTGCGCCTTCTTCAAAGCTCTCCCGGTTCCATGCAAGGTAGTAGCCCCGGCCGCCGGCAGCCCCGTGCAGTTTCACGATGCAGAGGCCGCTGATGTCATCCTTTGACTTTATAGTTCGCGGAGTCCTCAGGTCGGCTTCCATCATCAGCTTTTCTTTGAGGTCCCTGTCGGCCTCCCACCTCAATATCCACTTGTTGCCAAAGATGGGCGTGTCTATCTTCTCGATTTCGTCGCTGTTCATCTGCGATATGAGTGTGCCGTGGGGTATCAGCACCGAATTTACCTGCTTCAGGCGTTTCCGGCATTTGCCGCCGAGAAGCTCTTTGAAGCTGCCAACCTCGATAATTTCGTCGATGAACCCAAAGCGCCGATAAAGCCCGAGCCGCCGCTTCTCGCAAACCAGCAGCGTGCGAAAGCCCTCGTCCTTGGCGCCCTTTAGTACCTGAAGCGAGCAGTGAGAACCCAGAGTTGCTATCGTGACTTTGCTGCCGCCAGCCTTTCTAGCCAACAGCTGTTGGTTGTCCGCAGGGAGGTTAAAATCCTTCTCAATGGCATTTATAGCTGGCACAAGACTAAATTGCCGTGCACGACAGGCTAGCCCACACTGCAGAGCACGCGTTCATTGGCTCGCTACAAAAGTTGCTGGGCCAGACGCTCAGGGTTAGGAAGGTGGAACACAAGGGCGCAGGGAACACGGCGTTTATCGTAATCCCGCAGCTGGACCTTGACACTGTGCTAGAGGCAGAATATGAAGTAAACTCGCTCATTGCGGAAGGGCGGCAAGTGGTGGCGCGCACATATGCATCGCTTGAAGAAGCCAAGAAACAGCTGCCCAGCCTTCGGGCAAATGAAGAAAGGATAGCCGGAGAAGTCAGGGTTGTAGAAATTGAAAATCACGACGTTGCGGCCTGCGCGATGGATCATGCAGGCAGCTTGCAGGAATGCGACTTTTTTCTGGTCACGCGGGTGTCAAAAAGCGGAAGGGAATACGAAGTCGACTTTGCAGTCGGCCGGCAGGCCAAGGAAATCGCAGTCGCACTGTCAGCCAGGCTGCTGAAGGTATGCGGCGAGCTTGGCGCCAACATCAACACCCTCGAAAACACTGCCAGAAAATTGAGATCCGAAAATGAAAGCAACGCCAGAAAATTGAGGGCTCTGGGCAGGGAAAAACTGTCGGGCATCCAGCCGGTTACTAACGGCAGTATAACACTACTGAAAGGCATATTTGAAAATCTGGCAGACGACCAGCTTCAGGAATTTGCAGGAGAAAAGATCGCCGACGCAAATATGGTGGTTCTGATTGCAAATGTCGGCGGCGAAATGGCAAGCGTTGTTTTTGCACGAAACGAAAAGATGGAAATCGATTGCAACAGGCTATTCAGCCAGTTTGCCGGCGCGGACGGGAGGGGAGGAGGCAAGCCACACTTTGTCACCGGCGTCATCAATAAGGAAGCAGTCAGCGAAGTCCTTGGGAGGATTGCAGAAGAGATCCTGCGCTAGTCTTGCAGATTGATTCCTGTTATCGCACCACAAATCTTAAGAGCCGACGAGCTATTGCTCGTCTTAG
>JAHEZV010000085.1 GCA_023250885.1 Nitrososphaera sp.
TTTCTGGTCAGCTTGAATTTCATGAGACAGGATAATGGAATGGACATAAGAGGGGCTGACAGAAGGTATGTTTACAGAGATGTCAAAATTATCTTAATACACTTGCGGAACTTGACTTAGTTATTGCAATGTTGAATGTGCATATGATATCATATAGTATCAACCATACCGTTGCTTTAATAATATACTATTATCTATCATATTATAACTATTATGGTCAGAGCGATACACCGCCTATAGTGTTTGGCGGCATTTTTGGACCGGCTACCAAAAACCATCCCCTCTGGCGTTTGATCAAGCACAAAAGGTGGGCTAAAATAGGCTAAAACTGTCTACCGGATCGAGCGGAAAGGCTTACTTCGACGCCCTTTTTAGGGCTGACATCATGGCGTTTGCCTTGTGCTCGGTTTCCGCCCATTCCCGGTCGGGGTTCGAGTCCATGACAATGCCTGCGCCAGACTCGATGTAACCGTTTTTGCTGTTTACAAAGAGAGATCTTATCGTGATCGCAAAATCACACGAGCCGTTGAAGGAAAAGTAGCCAAGGGCGCCTGCATATGGACCCCGGAGCGTTGGCTCGAGCTCGTCTATTATCTCCATTGCGCGAACCTTAGGCGCGCCCGACACCGTACCGGCTGGAAATACCGCCCGAAGAGCGTCGTACGAATCGTAACTTTTCTGCAGCCTGCCTACAACGTGCGATACGATGTGCTGTACGTGGCTGAACCGCTTGACAGTCATGAGCTCGTTGACCCTGACTGTACCAAACTCGCACACCCTGCCGATGTCGTTTCTTGCTAGATCTACTAGCATTGTATGTTCGGCAAGCTCTTTTTCGTCTTTGAGCAGGTCTTGGCGTAGCTCTTCATTCTTCTTTTCGTCTTCCACTATGGGCCTTGTGCCTGCTATCGGGAATGTCTCAACGTAGTCTTTTGTTACACGGATCAACATCTCCGGGCTGGAGCCAATTATGCATCGCTCAGACATTTTCAACAGGTACATGTATGGCGATGGATTCACCTCACGCAGGCTTGCGTACAGGTCAATCAAATTACCCCTGACCGTGAACTTTATGCTCTTTGCAAGGACGACCTGAAAGACGTCGCCATCGTAGACGTAGTGCCTTGCTTTTTTCACCATTTTTACAAAGTGTTGTTTAGTCATGTTCCTGCGTGGCGTCGAATATGAAAAGCGCTTGGTTTTGTGCTTGATCTTTGCCATCTTGCGCTCTAGCTCTTGCAGACGCGACTTGCCTAAGAAAAAGTAGTAGGCCTGATTCTCGTTGTGGTTGTACAATATGCCATCTTGGTAGATCCCAAATTCGAGCAGCGGAAAGGTGCTGCCCTTTTTGCCCTTGACCGGCAGGTGCTCCCAGAAGCGTATTGCGTCATAATTGATGTAACCTACCGCGCCTCCTATGTACCGGAAGCGTTCGTCGCTCACCTTTGGCATCAATTCCCGCAGCTGCGAAAGCGGCTCGGTAACAGGCGAGCTTTGAACTACCTTACCTTTCCTGTCCTTGACCGTGAATTTCTTGGAGTTACACGTCACCGTGGCTTCGGGGTCAAAACCGATAACCGACATCTCGGCGAGCTCTTTTGGACCTATGAGCGACTCTAGGATGAAGACCTTATCATAAAGCGAGTAGAGCTTTTTGAAAAGCTCAAATTGGTTTTCCGACGTGGATAGTTTGTGTATCTGGATCGAGCTGCCAAGAAGCTGGCCAAAAGTAACCACCTTTGCTCATATTCTCCTAGCCTATTGGTCTACGTTCACTGAGGATATCATTTAAACCTTTACCGGCAGCGTCACAGCGCCCTCAGAAGCAGACTGGACTAGCGATGCGTATTTCGCAAGGGCGCCTGTCTTGTAGTGCGACTTGATAGGCTTCCACTTCTTCATCCTCTTCTTCAACTCTGCCTTCGAGACCGCCAGGTCGATGCTGCTTTTTGACGTGTCTATCACTATTTCGTCGCCTTCCTCTACGACCGCTATCGGGCCGCCCACCATTGCTTCAGGCGCAACGTGCCCAATCATGAAGCCCCTTGTCGCGCCCGAGTACCTGCCGTCAGTGACCATCGCCACTTTTTCGCCAAGTCCCTGCCCTACAAGCGCGGCAGTCACTGCGAGCATTTCGCGCATGCCCGGCCCGCCCTTAGGACCTTCGTATCTGATGACCATTATGTCTCCTTCCACTATCTTGCGCTTTGATAGGGCGTCGAACGCCTTTTCTTCCCCGTCAAAGACGCGCGCTCTTCCTTCGAATTTTTTGCTCTGGACGCCGGCGAGTTTCACTACAGCGCCGTCTGGCGCAAGCGTGCCTTTCAATATCTTGAGTGTCCCTTCGCTTTTTATCGGGTTGTCTAGATGTCTGACTACCATGGCGTCAGGGCTGTAATTGAACGTCATGGATTCAAGGTTCTCCTTCATTGTCCTGCCGGTGACGGTCATGATGCCGCCGTGCAATAGCCCTTTCTTGAGCAGGCTATTCAGTACAACCGGTACGCCTCCAACCTTGTCGAGGTCGAGCATGACGTACATGCCGCCTGGCCTCATGTCCGCGATGTGGGGCGTGCGCTTGCGGATCCTTTCAAAGTCTGGCAGCGTGAGCTTGACGTCCACTTCCCTTGCGATAGCAAGAAGGTGGAGCACAGCATTTGTGGATCCTCCAATCGCGTTTGCCACCATGATCGCGTTTTCAAATGCTTCAAAGGTCATGATGTCGCGTGGGCGTATGTTGTATTCAAGAAGGTTCATTACAGCCTTGCCAGTGTTGTAGCAGATTTCATGCCTCTTTTCGCTCTCTGCAGGAGGAGAGGCGCTTCCCGGCAGCGACATTCCTATTGCTTCGCTAATCGAGGCCATCGTGTTTGCCGTATACATTCCTGCACACGATCCCGCGGCGGGACAGGCTACGTCTTCAAGGCTCAGCAGTTCTTGAAGAGTCATCTTGCCGGCGTCATAGGCGCCGACGGCTTCGTATACGTCCTGCACTGTCACCTGCTTGCCGTTCCATACTCCCGGCATGATCGTCCCGCCGTAAACAAATACCGAAGGCAGGTTGAGCCGGCCCATCCCCATCAATGTGCCTGGCAGGCTCTTGTCGCAGCCAGATATCCCCACCACGCCGTCGTACTGGTGGGCTCTGACCATGACTTCGATAGAATCAGCTATTATCTCCCTGCTAACAAGGGACGCCTTCATTCCCTCGTGCCCCATGGCAATGCCGTCAGAAACCGCAATAGCGGTAAATTCTCTTGGAGTGCAGCCAGCATCCTTTACGCCGCGCTTTGCACTCTGCGCGAGCTGGCCCAGGTGTATGTTGCAAGGCGTCGCCTCGTTGCAAGTGGAAGACACGCCTATAAGCGGCCTGTCCAGATCCTCATTCGTCAGGCCCATCGCCTTGTACATGGCCCTGTGCGGTGCCCTCGCCGTCCCCTCGATCGCCTTTCTGCTTTGAAGCTCCATTATAATTAACGGGTCGCTTTGTGCATATTTTAAGATTCGTTAGTCGATCGTGGCCGTTATCTTTACCGCGTCCAGCCCCTCAACCTTGAAAATGGTTTCACACATGCTGCACTCTGCGTTGCCGCTTGAAAGATCCTTGGCGGGCACTTCCTCGTTCAGGTAGTCGCACTTTGGGCAGCGAAAAGAGAAACTGATGTCAAAGCTATCAAGCTCAAGTGTTTCGGCCATGTATATGATAAAGTCGGAACTCTGGTATATTTAAAAATTAGTATGTGGACAATAGCAAAAAATAAACATGCAATCTATGCAAGCAGGCACACCATATGTCTAAATCCTGCATATTCTGCGCTATAATAGCGGGCCAAGAGCCGGGGACTCTGGTCTACCGGGACCCTAATTTTCTTGTCATCATGGACAAGTACCCGATAAACCCCGGGCACACGCTCGTAATACCTGTAAAACACTATGCCGACCTTCTGCACATGCCCCATGCCGAGGTCGGCAAGCTCCACTCATTGGTGCCCGCAATTGCCAAGGCGGTAGTTTCGGCAGTCAAGGCCGACGGCTTTAACGTCGGCCAGAACAACGGGATAGCAGCAAACCAGATCGTGCCCCACGTCCACGTCCACATCGTGCCGCGCTTCAACGACGACAGCCCAGACGGCAAGTGGCCCGCGCGCAGAGTTGTGCCCAAGGAAGAGCTGGCCAAGATAGCACACAAGATCAAAACGGAAATCACTTTATTTACTTCAAAATAGAGACATGACAGAGTCAAAAACTGCAATACCAAAGGATCTGGTAATAGGGCTCCACCGCACGATGTATCCCGTCGCATTTTCTGATTACTCGTTTTTTGTCTATGGCGATGTAAGAATCCTGTGTGAAGGTCGCCATTACGTAGCTGTAAAAGGCAAACAGGAAGGGCAGATCTCAAGAGCTCAGGTAAAACAACTCCTCGGCGAAGTTTACAGGATGAATTATTTTTCACCTAAGAAAGTATGATCCAATAGCCAGCGACGGCGCCATCACAACAACATCAATTCTTGCGGACGGCAAGACCAAGGAGGTTGTCAATTGGTACCCGTCGCGAGCGCCTGAGGAACTTTACAACTGGAAAAAATGATAGATGAAATTGCACCGCCAAAACGTTGAATAAGGGATCGATCCGGTCAGCCGGTATTGAAAGCCTGATCGTCATCGTAGCTGCAAAAAAAGTTCGCTGCGCTCTTTACTTTGCAAAAACAGGCATGTATGATTCAGAATTTGGATTGCAGTCAGGGCACTCTTCAAAGCAAAGCCTGCCGTCGCTTTCGACTGCCAAAATCAATGCTGTTCCCTTGCAGGTATGGCACACAAACATCCTAACTCACTATCTACATTGTCTTCCTTGCATAAAGCTCTTTTGGTTCTTGACAACTTGTTATATAACGAGGTTACAGTATATTTCTCACTTACTTGCCTTCCTCTGAGGATGTTTTTCATTAAAAACCTTTATCTGTTGTGGATTTTTCATGCTTACGGGACTAAGAGCCTATTCGAAAAGTCCTCCCGTCCTGTATGTGATCCATGCTTATGCATGCACATGCAAAATGTAACATGGCGGTATAGTTTTCCTCTTTCTTCTTCCACCGTATCAATAATCTCCTA
>JAHEZV010000034.1 GCA_023250885.1 Nitrososphaera sp.
CCTTTGCCAGAAATAGCTACATGTTCGGCTTCTTTTGTTGTCGTGATTGCGGTGATGCAAGTGAATACAACAGATATCTCAAACGAGCGACCGTATTAAAGATAAACGCCACTCCTGAAAGTCACAAAGATCTTGTAATCATTCCGAGTCTGCAAGTACTCAAGCAATTCAAGGAAGAATCTGAGAGACGAGAATTAAGAAAAAGGTATCTTAGCTAAGCAAGATTTTCAAGATGTCTCATCCATTAGCTTCCAATTGATAGCAAATATAAAAAATTATGCCAGCAAGTGTTCTTTATCCTTTTGCTGTTCGAGTCTCGCAGAAGCCGAGTCATCGCAACAGCTTTCTGCAAAATGTCGGGTCTAGACCTAGAATCAACTAGGACGAAACGCTCATCTGAACATTTACTGGATTTCGATTATCCGGGAATGAGACCTTCTCCTTTGAATAGCATCTTTGCCTCCTTGATAGTAGCGTCAACGGGGGGTAGGATGAAATCAGACGCTAGTATTTCTTTCGGGTCCAATTCTTTTCCCTTACTGGTTATCAGAGACACCATTTCAGTCAATTTATCCTTGAATCTTGATTCGAGATCGCCGCTTCCTACCGAATCACCTGGTTGTCCTCCTCCTTCTTCTTCAACGAGCTTCACAATTGTGTTATCGATCCTGTTCAACTTGCCAGCTGTAGCGGAGTCCAATTTGTACTGTCCCATGCCCATGATCCTCACGACGCTATATCTCTGATCAACTTCAGGAGCTCGACCCATCGGCTTCCTGTGGCCAGCTCTTCTACCAATACGGATGGTTGATTTAGCAGCTCTCTTACTTTTAGGAATAGACTTGGCTGGGATGGACTTTTGACTTTTCGATTTCCCCAGACTATTCCGTTTGGATGAGGGTGGTGAACGTGAGCTTTTTCTTATTTTCGCCTTTCTACCCATTTTCATTTCGCCTCAATTTCCTGGGAACCGCTGCTGGAATCAGTTTCTGATTCGACTGATTTCTTCTTGTTCTTCTTTTTAGCCTGCTCTGCCTTTATCTTTGCCAGCTCTTCCTCTACGGAATGGTTTATCGACATGGACGATGCCGAGGACGGGATATTTGATTCATGGACAATGATTGAAAAGCAGCAAGAAGGCTTGTGGTGGGTAAGCGCCAACGACAAAGGAGAATATCAGATTAGGATGAACGTCTACGCCCCGCAAGGTTCCGAAGAGTGGAAGAACATCGAAATGAGAGACTATGCCAAGGCCGTCAGGACGGTCGGGCCTTAATCCGGTGTTGACTCACCTTGAAACCGTGCTGCAGTTTGCGAGCTTGCCGCGTTAGCACTATTTTTCAGGTTGCCGGCGGTTCTGGGCCCATATCTCGGTCAGGACCGCGACGTATGTGGTAACTAGCTCGCCGCTTTCCATTCTGTCGCGGTTTTTCTCCAGATCGTTTCCAAGTGCCATCATGAGCGGCTTGGGCATCTTCAGGTGCTCGTTCATGTATATCAGGAGCGAATAGTACATCAGCTTCATAATGTCGTCGCTGCTTGCATCTTCTTTAATCTTCATGTTCGGCATCAGGTTTGAAACTACAAGCGAGAACTGCGGCGACATCAAGGCGAGGTCTTGCTTGTCCCCTAGCCTGATGACTCCCATGTACAGCAGGTCTTCTACTGCCGAGGCAGTCTGCTCAAGCCGCTGGTGGTCCTCTGACATTTGTAGAGCTTGGGTGGCAACCCTATTTTAGATTGCTTATCACCGAACGATAGGACGCCACAGAGTCCGGGGCCACAATGCCCTGCACAACGTATGGCCTGCCGTCTGAGAGCTTGATGTCCATCGCGACTGCACTGTAGGGGATATCAAAGTGGTCCACCTTGGCCTGCTCGCCGCTCTCGAAGAATTTCGTGCATGAACCCCCATCGCACGCAAAGCCGTAAACCTTTTCAAGGCGACGATGGCCGGAGCCGGCGGCCCTTCCACCCGCTGAGCCCCTTGACTCTTCAACCATAAGGATGAAAATTTCATTCTTTGCCTGCGTATCTAGGCAGACGTCGCTTTGTGCGACTACCAGCTTGCGCTGTGGCAATTGCAAAATTGTGTCAATCGAGTCTGGCATTATAGTATTCTTGAAGCAGGTGACATTATTTGTAATTATTGATTGGCCTTGACCATGGCATGGAATACCTACTGGCGGGCGTCAAGCGCAGAGAACATCTTTTTCTTGGCAATCGGATACGCCTGACGCTTTCAACAGAAGGCAGGTCCCTGGCATAGCTTAGCGCATGTCTTCGACGTTCCACTGCTTTCTTGCATTGCTGCGCCATAGCTTCTTTAATGACCATGGCAGCCCAAAGGCAAGTGGTATGAAGAAAAAGAAAAAGTAAATGCCATAAAATGCAAGGACCACCGTAGCGGCTATCGATGCGGCGGAGGCCGCTATGACGAAAATAGGCAAGAGCTGGCTGTCCCTGCGTTGCATGGCTGCAATATCGTCAAATTGTTTTATAACTATTCGCAATAGATATAATATCTATAAATCGCATGATAGGGCATGGTCAGGACCACTTCATCACCTCAGGTTCTCACGACTGGCAGCAGGGCTCCCAATTTCACTTTGAAAGGCGTGGACGACAGGACGCATTCGTTGCAGGACTACAAGAGTAAGGCCATGCTGGTAGTGTTCATTTGCAACCACTGCCCTTATGTCAAGGCGAGGATTGGCGACATTATCGCGCTGCAGGGCAAATTCAAGCCATCTGAGCTGCAGGTCGTGGGCATCAACAGCAACGACCCCAACTACAAGGACGAGGGCTTTGACAACATGGTGACGTTTGCAAAGGATTTTCGGCTGAACTTTCCTTACCTGATAGACGAGAGCCAGGACATTGCGAGGGCGTACGGCGCGGTATGCACGCCCGACCCGTTCCTGTTCGTTGACGGCAAGCTGGCATTCCATGGCAGGATAAACGATGCGATCGAGCCGGATGCGAGGCCGACGGTCCCGGTCATGGAAAACAACATTCGCAAGCTGCTGAAGGGAGAAAGGCTGGAAAAGGACTTTGAACCTTCCATCGGTTGCTCCATCAAGTGGAAGAACTAGCCGTACTGGTAGACTACTCCTTTCTCTCCTCGCGGGTGGCGCCATTCTGTCTCTTTTGCGCACGTGCCGCACTCGATGCATGCTTCATGCTGGAGCGTCACGTCGCCTCCTTCCATGCTGTAGCAGTTGGTGGGGCAGAGCGTTACCATCCTTTTCATGAATTCTGATTTCGAGTTGAGCACTTTGATGTGCGAAGCCCTGTCGTCGTCGTACTTCAGCCCTGCAACGCGCTGAGCTACGGTCGGGAGCGTGGGCTCGTACGTTGCCTGGACAGGCCGGCCCATCTTTTCTGCAAGCTCTACCGGCACCTGCACGTACGTGTCTTCAGACTCGATGAGTGGCAACAGTTTGTCGTAGCCCAGAATATTGGCAAAGCCAACAGCTAACCCTCTTAGCGTGCCGCTTGACATCAGCCTGAATACCATGCCGTAGCGCTGCCCGATAATGTCCTTTGGCACATCCCTTGAAGCGTCGAGGAATATCTTCAGGTAGTCCTTGTCGATCTCTTTCATGTCGCGTGTATACGGGCTCTCCTCTATCGACTGGCCGTAGTATTCGCCCATGTATTGCGGGGCAAAGTTGTTCCGGTCAATCGCTCTTGCGACCGCGTTTGCCGCCCTCACCGCGTCGTCAATTCCCACGTTGAGGCCCTCGATTCTTGGCCCGATAAAGACGCCTCTTCCGGCCGCGTCGCCAACAAACAGGATGTTCTTGAAGTATGGCTTTTTCATTACGCAGCGCTTGCCGTCTGGCACCAGCTTGGCTCCGTATTCCAGTTCGACATAGTCGGTTACAAACTTGGTTCGGTACTTACTTGCGAGCTCGTTCTGTACCGAGTCGAGCCTTGCCTTGATCTCTTCTTCTGCTTTGTATTTGCCGCCCTCAACCAGCCTCTTCCTCGCAGCCGGCGAATGCCATGCGTCGCGAAGCTCGTTCCGCGTCTTTAACAGCTTGCTTACCGCAAATCGTATCCTCAGCTGCTCCTCCTTTGGAAGGTTCTTGTCGATCTCCTCCTTGACGGCCACTTCGTCCTTTACAAATTCGGCGACCATTGGGTTCTTCAACAGGGCGTTGACAAGCGCGTAGGGCTCTGCAGGCCGACCCATCAGCGAGTCGTAATGATAGACCGCGCCAACAGACAGCGTGTCGCGGTTTGTGTAGAGGAAGCCGCCACCGATGTGGTTGAGGGTAATGTCGCCGGCGAACAGGTGTGCGGCGCCTTCGTCCTGCCCGATGCCGAACCGCTGCTCGATTATTTCCTCTGGCATCTTGACTACTACTTTGACCCCCTGATACAACTGCTCAGGTGTGAATTTTGCCCGTGCGCCGGTCATCTCTGCCACTTCAGAGTTGACGCCGTCAGCAGCTATCACCGCTTTTGCCTCAAAGGGATCCAGCTCGTCGGTCTCGATTAGCGTCTTCTCGCCCTGCCAGCTCAGCGACCGGACATGCACGCCTGACACGATGCCGCCGCCCTGACGCTCGGCGCTTTCGCCTGCATGACGGGCAAACCACGCATTAAGGCGGTTGAGCAGTACAGAGTACCCGAAATTGGCCTGATATTCGTGGGCTGCCGTCAGGTTCATCGTAAATACCTTGTTCCTCGACGTGGAATGCAGCATGTACTGCGTTATCCTGCGCTCGAGTGGCGCGTCGTTCAGGAATTCCGGTCCGTAGACGTCTTCGACGTTGTACGTCCGGCCGTTCTTTGGCTTCTTTGAATACAATATGCCGCCGGAAATGTTCTTGGTTCCGACCTGCTTGCCAGCTTCAAGCAGGATCGCCTGCTTGCCAAGGTTTGACAGGTGCTTTAGCGCGGCAAGGCCGGCAGACCCGCCGCCGATTATTGCAACGTCATAGTTTTCCATCATTTCCTCACCTCTATTGCAGGCTTGCGCTTTCTCAGTTCCTCAAGCAAAAGCGGTATTACGTCTTCCATCCTTCCCTTGATGAAAATGTCACACTCGTCCTTTATCGGCGAGTTCTCGTCAGGGTTGATCGCCACTACAAAGCCGGCCTCTTTCATACCTGCTATGTGCTGCATTGCCCCGCTGATTCCTGCTGCGACGTAGAGCATGGGAGCCACCTTGCGGCCGCTCGTGCCAATCACCCTGTCAGGGATCATGTAGGTCGAGCTTGCTCCCTCGCTCACTGCGAACGGCTTTTTCGATATTGGCAGCGAGACGCCCACTTCAGCTTCAAGCTCTTTGGCAAGCTCGGCCACCAGCTTTATGTTTTCCTCCGGAGAGTCCTTGATCCCCCTGCCGAAGCTCATGACGCCCTTTTTGCTGTCAAAGTCGACTGCGCTCTTTACTATCTTTCTGTTGATTATCTTTACGTGCAAATCGCGCTCGTCAAATTTTGGGACATAGTCTACTATTGTGCCCCGCCTTGCAATATCGCGCTCTATTGGCGCAAACACTCCGGGGATTATGCTGCACGCCTGCGGATGGTATTCGCGCTCTATCGCCGGGTTGCGGTTGTCAAGGCACAAGATGGTGGTCCAAAGGAATCCGGAAAAGTCTGGCCTGTACATTTCAAGCGTCTTTTCGTATTTCATCGCCTGACCCTTTGTCTTGTGCTCGTGCCTTATCTCCAGATCCTCGATGACTAGCTTGTTGATGTCTGACGCAAGGCCTGATTCGAGCTCTGCCAGAACGGTCGACGACAGCTGCCTTCCTATGTTGTCTGCCGCAAAGAACATGTAGCGCGGCTTTACAAATCCTGAAGTGTCAGAGAATTTGGCGGCAAGTTCTTTGTTCGTAGCTATCTGGCTTATCACCTTGGTGTCGATCAGGTTCCGGGCATAGCTCAATTCCGGGCTGTCCGCGTAAATCACCGCGTCCGCGCCGTACAATACCAGCTCTTCGCACAGCTTGCGTACGTTGTGCCCGAGCACCACCGCGACGACCTTTTCGTCCGCAGAATATTTCCTGTTGTAACCGTCCATGAGTCGCCTCGCCTCGCCCAGCATCTCGAGGCTTACAGGCACTGGTTTGCCGTCCTCGTGCTCTATTACGACGTAAAGGTGCTGGTACTTCACTTGATTACCATGCCTCCCAGCACTTCGTACATCTTGGCCGCCACCTTTGCGAGCTGCTCGCGGCTGGCGCCGTCGACGACTTCGGCTTTCCTGCTCGCCTTTGCCTTTGGAATCCTTTCTACCTTGTAGACGATTGTTGGCGAGCCGGGCAGTCCGACCAGTTTTGGATCCACTCCCAGTTGCTGCGCGTTGAACACCTTCAAGTATTGCTTGTAGTCTTGCGCACGCGCCTTTGCCTCCTTCCGGTACTTTTCAAAAGCGAGCCTCTGCGAAACTGTGTTGAACGACGCCTTGTATGAAGGATCGATTGCAATGAACACGGGGAGCGGCGCCTCCACTTCTTCAACAACATCATAGAACCCCTGGAGTGAAATCATGCGCTTTGCCCTCACGGTCCTGTTCTGCACGTCGACATCATAGTCGATGACGTTGCCAAGGAAAGTAAAGCCGAGCTTCCACGCAGTCTGGGGTCCGGTCTGGCCTGTCTCGCCGTCAGACGCCCTGTGGCCGGAAAACACGATGTCCATCTTGCCCTCCACTTTTGAAATGCCGGTCCTGAGCACCTCCGCGGTGGCAAGCGTGTCGGCGCCGGCGAACATCCTGTCGCTGTACAAATGAAGCTCATCTGCGTCGCACAGCAGCTGCGCCTGCTGGAGCGCGCTGTCGGCTATCGGCGGCCCCATGGTGGTTACCGCGATGCGGGCGCCGTACCTGACCTTGGCATAGAATGCGGCATTTGACGCCACGGCGCTGTGTGGCCCGAGTATGCTCTTTGTCTCGGCCCGGTTGAGCGTTCCGTCGGCGTTGTAGCTGACATTTCCTTCAGAAAAGTCCGGCTCTAGTTTGACAATGATTGCAACGTTGAGGTTTGCCATCGGCTTATCTCTCCCTTTACCTCCATTTATTACCTTTAAATGGTTTGTGAATGAAAGTTATGCGGCAACAAGCTTTTTCGCTGGCGCCGTCTTCAGTTCCTCGTAGGCTTTTCTCATCCTTTTATAGAATTCTGACATCTTGGGGGGCATCATTGGGTATGCGAGGTAAAAGTCCTCGGCCTCCCGCATGTAGCGCCTTACCTTGTCATGTCCCGGGGCGCGGCTGATAAATGACATGTTGTTGAGCCTGTCTGCAAGCTTGATCGCCTTGATGTCGTATTCAGAATCACGCAGTATGTCGCAGTATTCATAAAAGCGTGCCAGCTGGCGGTCGACGTCTGTGGGACCAGGGTAGTTTTCAAGCGGCTTGATCTTTAACTCAGTTGCAATGTCTCGGATCCTGCTGCCAAACCTGTATGCAAGGTATGCTTCAAAGCCGTACGACTTTGATTCATGCAGGTTCAGTATCCTGTCGTCGTCTTCCATCACATCGTGCAGTATAGCGGCCACGATTTCGACGCCTGTAATGTTGCGGTTGACAGAGCGGTAATGACTAATTACGTCCATTGTAACCGGCCAAGTGTGGGTTTCAAGGAAAGGCGAATTGCCGTCTTCGCGCATCAGGCCGGAATGGACTTCTTCTGCGACTTCGATTGCGCCCTCGATGTAATCGTCGACTCGCACATTGGCTTCATTCTGGAGAAAAGCCAGAAATTCGTGCTTGCTTACCCGAGGAATGTCATGCTTGTCCATGCCATTATAGCGCAGGGGTTAAACAAAAGATTTGCTGCTACTAGGGGGAAGCGACTTCATGATATTTTACTGGCATCTGCCTGCGCTTTACCTGCCTGTTGCGGTGGCGCCGGCGCGTCTGGCGCATCTGTGCAAGAAAAACCAGGCCGCCAAGGCCAAGCAGCGAATGCACAATGCCCCATGCGACATTGCCTGCTGCGAAAATGATGCAGCAAGGGTGATATTGATTCCAATGAATTTCGATGCGACAAGCACGATTTTCCTGCCTATTGCCAGGGCAATCTCCACGATGGGGATCACCCAGTCAACGTCTGCAGTCTGCGCCACGCCATTACTTGCGCAATATAATTTTTTAGCAGTAGCACCTGTCTGGGATGCCTGCCACGTCTAGAGCCATGTCGGATTTCACGGACTATGCACTCAGGTGCAGGCTCTGCGGGATGGAATTTACCACAAAAAGGGCAAGGTGACAGCCATTACGAAGACATTCATACGAAGGAAAGTAAGCGAGTTTGAGGCATTAACCATATATGCGCGTTTTGGAAACTAGACGTCTACTTGCTTACCAGTTCTAGGAGCTTTACTCTGGCAAAAGATGCCTTCCCGCCCAGCGGAGACCAGCCCGAAGCAATAGAGCAGCTTGTCAGGGGCGTCAGGAAGGGCGGGCGCCAGACGCTTCTCGGCGTGACTGGAAGCGGCAAGACCTACACTATTGCAAACGTCATCGCAGGGACGAACAAGAACACTCTTGTGATTTCACACAACAAGACCCTTGCGGCTCAATTGTATGCCGAGTTCAAAGAGTTCTTTCCTGAAAATAACGTCGGTTACTTTGTAAGTTTCTATGACTACTACCAGCCTGAAAGCTACATCCCGCAGACAGACACCTATATCGAAAAGGACACCGAAGTGAATGAAAAAATAGAAAGGATGAGGCTTGAGGCGACCGCCATGCTCATGTCCGGCGAGCCCACGATAATCGTGTCGACTGTGTCATGCATCTATTCGCTAGGCTCGCCCAAAGAGTGGGAGGAGAGTGCCATCACGCTAACAAAAGGCATGGCTATCGATCGCAAGATACTCATACATAGCCTGATCGAGGCGCGCTATGAGCGAAACGACATGTCGCTAGTGCCGGGCAATTTCAGGGTAAAGGGCGACACCATAGACATCATCCCCGGCTATTCTGACGACATTATCCGCGTATCCATGTTTGGCGACGAGATCGAGCAGATAAGTATCCACGACCACGTCACGATGAAGAAAATACGCGACGTCAATGCGGTCAAGATATTCCCGGCAAAGCACTATATCACTGACGACGACTCGCGCAACAGGGCGCTTGAATCTATAAAGCGCGAGCTTGCAAACTGGCTTCCAAGCCTGCCTTCCGAGCTGGAGCGGCAGAGGCTTGCACAGCGTACGAAATACGATCTTGAGATGATAGAGGAGCTTGGATACTGCTCCGGCATCGAAAACTATTCCAGGCATCTGGACGGCAGGGCGCCGGGCCAGCCCCCTTTTTGCCTGCTTGACTTTTTTGGCGATGATTTCCTGCTGGTTATTGACGAGTCTCATGTTACGCTGCCGCAGCTGCACGGAATGTACAACGGTGACCATACCCGCAAAAAAATGCTGATCGACTACGGGTTCCGCCTGCCGAGCGCCTACGACAACCGGCCGCTCAGGTTTGAGGAATTCGAAAAATACCTCAGGAACGTGGTTTTCGTGTCGGCAACGCCGGGGCCGTACGAGTTAAAGTCAAGCTTGCAGGTAGCCGAGCAGCTCGTCAGGCCGACCGGCCTGGTTGATCCCACGGTCGAGATCCGGCCCACAAAGAATCAGATGGAAGACCTGATAAAAGAGATAAAGAACAGGGCCGAGAAAAACCAGCGCACGCTTGTGACGACCCTGACAAAGAGGATGGCAGAAGACCTTGCAGAGTTTTTAGCCAAGAACGAGGTGCGAGTACGCTATTTGCATTCTGAGATTGAGGGGCTCGAGCGCACCGAGCTTATCAGGCAGCTGCGCCTCGGCGAGTTTGACGCGCTTGTCGGGATCAACCTCCTGAGGGAGGGCCTCGACATACCTGAGGTTTCGCTTGTCGCGATTTTGGACGCAGACAAGGAAGGCTTTTTGCGCAATGCCACGAGCCTTATCCAGACGTTTGGCCGGGCTGCCCGCAACCTTGATGGCGCGGCGATAATGTATTCTGACCGCTCTACAGAGTCGATGAAGCAGGCAATAGAAGAGACAGAGCGCAGGCGCAAAAAGCAATTTGAATACAACAGAAAGCACAGGATAACTCCAAAGACGATTGTCAAGCCGATACCTGAAAGCGTCAAGGAGATCGCCGACGTTGGGGTGGAGACAAAGTCCATGACAAGGAAGGACCTGGTCACGCTTGCAGTTGAAACCGAAGTCACGATGAAGAGGTTTGCTGAAGAGCTGGAATTCGAAAAGGCGATAATGTTCCGGGAGAAATTGGGCAAGATAAGAAGGGCTCTTGGCGAGCCGGCTCTGGCGGAGGTGTCGTGATGCATGACAAGATAATCATCAGAGGAGCCCGGCAGCACAATCTCAAGAACATCAATGTCGCGATACCAAAGAACAAGCTTGTCGTAATTACCGGATTATCAGGCTCTGGCAAGTCGACTCTTGCCTTTGACACGATTTATGCTGAAGGCCAGCGACGATATGTGGAATCGCTGTCGGCTTATGCAAGGCAGTTTCTAGAACTGATGGACAAGCCCGACGTCGACTCGATAGACGGCCTGTCGCCGGCAATATCGATACAGCAAAGGACCACTAGCAAGAACCCGCGGTCGACTGTCGGCACCGTGACAGAGATTTACGATTACCTACGCCTGCTCTTTGCAAGGATAGGCATCCCGCACTGCCCCAAGTGCGGCAGGAAGATTGCAAGCCAGTCGGCCGACTCGATCACCGAGTCCGTGATGAAGGCTGCCGAAGGCAGGAACGTCATGATCCTGGGCCCGGTCATCCAGGCAAAAAAGGGGACATATGAAAAACTGTTCGACCAGCTAAAGCAGGACGGCTTTTCCCGGATCAGGCTGGACGGCGAGATAACCAAGCTTGACGAGGAGGACGAAAAGCCGCAGTATCCAAGGCTTGACAAACAGAAAAAGCACACCATCGAAGTTATTGTCGACAGGCTCAAGCCGGCGGCGGAGGAAAAGAGTCGCCTTTTCGATTCAATCCAGTCTGCATTGAAGGTGGGCACCGGGGTTGTCGTTGTTTCGACAGATGGCAAGGACGCGATGTATTCGCAGCGAAACGCCTGCCCCCACTGCGGCATATCGCTTGGCGACCTCGAGCCCCGCACCTTCTCGTTCAACTCGCCCTTTGGCGCGTGCAAAGACTGCAACGGCCTTGGGATCAAGATCGAGTTCGACCCTGACCTGATAATCCCGGACAAGGCAAAGAGCATACTTGACGGCGCGATCAGGCCGTGGACCGGCCATTTTGCCACGTTCAGGTCTGCGATGCTGCGCGACGTCGGCAGGAAGTTCGGCTTTGACCTTGCGACGCCGATAGCCAAGATGAAGCCTGATCAACTGAAGGTGATACTGTATGGCACCGACGAGAGCATCCACTACAAATACGAGTCTCGCTACTCTGACAGCCGCTGGGAGTATCGCGGGACTTTTGAGGGCGTAATTCCAAACCTCGATCGCATATACCGCGAGACCGAGTCAGAGTCAAAGCGCGAAGACCTGATGCAGTTCATGCGGGAGCGCCCCTGCGAGCGCTGCAAAGGCAGGCGCCTGCGCGACGAAGCTCTTGCAGTCAGGATACAGAACAGGTCGATAATGGAAGTGTGCGACCTGTCGATTGACGAGTGCTACAGGTTCTTCCAGACGCTCGCGCTGTCAGAAACCGAGCGCTTCATCGCAAGGACGATACTGAAGGAAATCATTTCAAGGCTGGAATTCCTGCGAAACGTTGGGCTCAACTACCTTACGCTTAACCGGATGACTGCCACACTTTCCGGCGGCGAGTCGCAGAGAATCAGGCTTGCCACGCAAATCGGGTCGAACCTGACAGGAGTGCTCTATGTTCTTGACGAGCCAACGATTGGCCTCCACCAGCGCGACAACGCGCGACTGATAGACACGCTGAAAAAGCTGCGCGACCTTGACAACACGCTTATCGTTGTGGAACATGACGAAGAAGTGATACGGAGCTCTGACTGGATAATTGACATCGGCCCGGGCGCCGGCATCCACGGGGGTGCAATCGTTGCAAGCGGGCAGATAGGGGATATCTTGAAGAACCCCAGCTCGATCACAGGCGCATTCTTGAGAGGTGAACGGTTGGTCGCCCACCAGCATGAGCGGCGCAAGTCGAACGGATGGTTGACGGTGCACGGCGCGCGGGAAAACAATCTGAAATCAATTGATGTCCGCTTTCCGCTTGGCTGCATGACAGTTGTCACAGGTGTTTCCGGCTCTGGCAAGTCTACGCTGATCAACGACATCCTATTCAGGGCGCTTGCAGGGCACTTTTACGACGCAAAGGACAGGCCGGGCAAGCACGACAGGATATCAGGGCTGGAGCATGTCGACAAGGTGATAGGGATAGACCAGTCGCCGATCGGCCGGACCCCGAGGTCAAACGCCGCCACCTACGTCAACGCCTTCACCCCCATACGTGAGCTGTTCGCCAGGACTTCCCAGGCCCGTGAAATGGGATACAAGGCAGGCAGGTTTTCTTTCAACGTCTCCGAGGGAAGGTGCGAGGCGTGCGAAGGAGGAGGAGTCAGAAAGATAGAGATGCAGTTCCTGCCAGACGTCTATGTTACGTGCGACGAGTGCAAAGGCCGGCGCTACAACTCTGAAACGCTATTGATCAAATACAAGGGCAAGACAATTTCAGATGTGCTTGACATGACTGTTGAAGAAGCGTCAGGGTTCTTCTCTAACATTCCTGCGATTACGAAAAAGCTGCAGACGCTGAACGACGTAGGGCTTGGATACCTGAGGCTCGGCCAGCCCGCAACAACGTTGTCAGGAGGCGAGGCGCAGAGGATCAAGCTTTCCGCTGAACTATCGCGGCGCGACACCGGCAAGACCGTCTACATCCTTGACGAGCCGACCACCGGCCTGCACTTTGCAGACGTTAGCAAGCTGCTAAACGTGCTCAAAAGGCTGGTGGACCTCGGCAACACGATCATAATCATCGAGCACAACCTTGACGTCATTGCCTCGGCAGACTGGATAGTCGACCTTGGGCCTGAAGGCGGAGAGGCCGGCGGGCGCATCGTTGCCGCCGGACCTCCAGAGCAGATAAGCGAAAACCAGAACAGCTATACCGGAAAGTACCTGAAGCCAAAGCTGGCGGTGGATCAGAAGATATTGCAGAGGACGAAGCAGTGATGGCTACGATCCTGAAAGAAAAGCGCATGCCTGAGGAGCCGGGCGTCTACCTTATGAAGGACAGCGATGCCAAGATAATCTACATCGGCAAGGCAAAGAACTTGCGCAAGCGCGTCACTTCGTATTTCACTCGGCACGACCCGGAGATCGGGTGGAAGACCGGCAGGCTCGTGAGCAAGATAGCAGACATTGAATTCGTCGTTACGGATAACGAAATAGAGGCGTTCTTGCTGGAGTCGAACCTGATCAAGCGCTACCGCCCCGTATTCAATATCGAGCTGAAGGACCAGCAGCGCTACACTTACCTCAAGATAACGGACGAGCCGTTCCCACGGCTGCTCGTCGCGAGGCGCAACAGAAACGGCGAGTTCCTCGGCCCAAAGGGCAGGGTCTACGGGCCGTTTGTGCGTGGGAGCTCCAAGTTCCTGACGGTAGGTCTTTTGCGGAAATTATTCAAGATAAGGATATGCGACAGGCTGCCCAAGGTGCCCTGCCTCCAGTACTTTATCAAGAATTGCGAAGCGCCATGCATCGCCAACGTGACTCGCGGCCACTACATTATGAACGTCACGGCCTTGCAGGACATTCTTGGGGGCAGGAGCAGCATCGAAAAGTTTGCCAATGAAATGCAGGCGGAAATGAAGCGCGCGTCAGACCTTGGAGACTATGAAAGGGCGAAGGAGATTCGCGACACGTTGTATAGGTTGAACAACCTGCGCGTCAAGCAAAAAATGGAAAAGGCTGTGAACAAAAACCCTGACGAAGAATACGTTGGCATAATGAAAGATGGCAAAAAAGGAGTCGCCCACGTGATGGCGCTTCGCCGGACGCGCGGCGTCATCAGCGACAGGAAAAAATTTGAGTTTGACCTCGTTGCCGACAACTCGCTTTCGTCCTTCCTTGTCCAGTACTATTCCTCGGTGCCGGTGATTCCGAGGTTCGTGTACGTCAACGAAGACCCGGATGACAGGGAGGTGCTGGAGATGTCGCTTGAAAAGATCGCGGGTCACAGGGTGAGCATCCTTAACGTCGGGCGCGTGTTGGCAAATGAAAAGCGGCAGCTCATGGATCTAATTTCTCGAAACCTGTCAATGTACATTGAGAGGGGCTATGATCCGGCGGTGGCAGAGCTGAAAAATGCCGCCAAGCTGCCTTCCATGCCAGAAGTCATTGACTGCTTTGACGTTTCAAATCTGGGGACTTCAATTGCGGTTGGGTCGTGCGTCAGGTTTGCCAACAACAAGCCAGCCAAGTCGGCGTACAGGAAATTCAGGATCAAGACGGTTGCCGGGCAGAACGACTTTGCGATGATGGGCGAGCTTGTGCGGCGGAGATATTCTTAGGATGAAAAATTGCCGGACCTGATAGTCATAGACGGCGGGCGCGGCCAGCTGGCCGCGGCTGTTG
>JAHEZV010000035.1 GCA_023250885.1 Nitrososphaera sp.
TCTGAGAATAGCAGGTCATCTGCTCTGATGCAAGAGTTCGGGACTGCGCCAAGGTCGACTTTAAAGCCTGTCGAGCCTGCGATCGCCATTTCTGCAAGCGCCACTGCAAGGCCGCCCTTTGAGCAGTCGTGCGCGCAGGCAAGGAGGCCGCCCTTTATCAGGTTCTGGACGGCAGCCCCGTTCTGCCTGTCGACTTGCAGGTCGACCTTTGGAACCGGCCCACCGGTTATGTTGTGGACATATTCATAATATTCAGAGCCTCCCATTTCAGGAGCGGTATTTCCAATGATAAAGATCGAGTCTCCTGATGACAGCGCCAGCCGGGTGATGTGCGATGCATTGTCGACTAGTCCGAGAGTGCCCATGACAGGCGATGGCTTGATCGGCCCCTTGGCAGTTACGTTGTAAAAGCTCACCTTACCACCGACCACCGGGATGTCCATGAACTTGCAATAGTCTACGATCGCGTTTATTGCCTGCGTGAATGCCCAGTAGATTTCCGGCTCTTCAGGGCTAGCAAACTGTAGGTGGTCAACCACTCCAATCGGCTCTCCGCCGGTGGAGATGATGTTCCTACAGCCTTCCGAAAGACAGCCAAGGGTTCCCTGGTACGGGTCGAGGTAGCAGTGCTTCGAGTTGCCGTCCAGCTTTATCGCGACGAACTTGTTGTTGTCAAGTCTCATGACTGCGGCGTCGCCCATGCCGGGCTTGACCACCGTCCGCACACCCACTTCATGGTCGTACTGCTGGTAGACCCAGCTCTTGCTTGCTATCGTCGGGTTTGACAGGAGCGATAGCAGCGCCTTGCCCAGGTTTGCCGGCATTTTCGGCTGTTTTACTGATTTTAATTTGTCCAGATTTGCGGGGCGCTTGCTTGTCCTGTCTGCAAGCGGCGCGTGTGCAACAAGGCGTGACGGCATCCCTGCCACCACCTTGCCAGAGTGCCTGACAACCAGATCTTGGTGCTCCTGCACTTCACCAAGCACTGAATGTGTTATCTCATACTTGTCAAGGATCGACTGCAATGCAGGCAGCCTTGCCTTGTCTGTGACGTAGAGCATGCGCTCCTGCGATTCCGAGATCATAAGCTCGTTTGGCGTCATGCCACCTTCTCTTGCGCGAATCTTTGTGAGCTCTACGTCAAAGCCCTTGCCCAAAGTGTCAGAGGTTTCAGACAGACAGCATGACAGCCCTCCTCCGCCAAGGTCCTTGATGCCCTTGATGCAGCCCCGCCTTACTGCCTCCATAGTTGCTTCAAGCAGCAATTTTTCAAGGAAAGGGTCCGGTATCTGGACGGCTGACCTGTTTTCCGCTTTAAGCGTCTTTGATGCAAACGAAGCGCCGTGGATTCCGTCGCGGCCAGTCGATCCGCCTGCTAGGACTATCACGTCCCCCACATCACCCTGGTTTGAGACAATGTCCTCCTTGCGCCCAAAGCCAATGGACGCGACGTCAACAAGGCAATAGTCCTCAAATGAGGGGTCGAATTCAATTTCGCCGCCGACTGTTGGGATTCCGATGCAGTTGCCATAGGCGGCGATACCCTTGACCACGTTCTTGAACAGCCACTTTGACTTTGCGACAGCCTTGCTCTTGCCTGTTATCGGCGCAAAGCGCAGCGCGTCAAGAACTGCTATCGGGCGCGTGCCCATCGACATGATATCGCGTATTACGCCGCCGACGCCGGTTGCTGCGCCGCCAAAGGGCTCCACTGCCGACGGGTGGTTATGGCTTTCAATGTGCACCGTCAGGACGTAGCCGTCACCAATGTCAAGGACGCCGGCGTCATAGCCCGGCCCTACAACTACGCGTTCGCCCTTTGTAGGCAATAACCGCAAATATTTTTTTGACGACTTGTACGAGCAGTGCTCTGACCATTCAGCGCCGACGATGTCCTGCTCGATCTCGTTTGCCTTGCGCTTTAGGTTTTCTTCGAGGTAGTCTAGCTCTTGTTTTGTCAGGACGCCCATCTATGCTATCGCCTTTTGCTTCAGGCTTGACACAAGCGATCTGAAAATCGTAATGGCGTTGCTCTTTGCGCCTTCGGCGACAAGGATGCTTTCGCTCGCCCTCTCCGGGTGCGGCATCATTCCCATCACGTTGCCCTCTTCATTGCAAATCGCCGCGATAAGGTCGGTCGACCCGTTCGGGTCGTCGTTGGAATACTGCAAGACGATCTGGTTCTTTTTCTTCAGCTCTTTCATTATTTTATTGTCGGCGATGTAGCGGCCCTCGCCGTGCGCCACAGGGATGCCAAATGTCTGCTTTGGCGCAAACTGGCTCGTGAAAGGCGTCTTGTTATTCTTTACCTCGACCTTTGTCCACCGACACACAAAGCGGAGCGAGTCGTTCATCAAGAGAGCGCCGGGCAGCAATCCAGATTCAACGAGAATTTGAAAGCCGTTGCAGATGCCGAGCACCGCCAGGCCGTCCTTTGCCATCCTTTTCACTTCCTGAACGATTGGGCTATGGGCTGCGATTATGCCCGCCCGCAAGCGGTCGCCAAACGAAAAGCCGCCGGGGATTATCATTGCGTCGTAGCCAGTGATGCGATCCTTTGTGTGCCAGATAAAGTCCGCCTGAACGCCTATTACGTTGTTTAGAACGTGATGAACGTCGCGATCGCAGTTGCTGCCGGGGAAAACGGCAATCCCAATCTTTGCCATTACTGCGACTGAAACTTGACAGAGCTCGTATTAATATCTTCAGATCACGCCTACATTTATCAACAATAGCTTGTCGCCATCAAGTCAAACTTATTATACAATCTCTTCAAATTAGCGAATTTCGCACTGCATATAGATTACCACAGCATTGTTTTTATCTTCGGCTGATTCTGGGAAATTGGTATGCCAGGCAGCTTAGTGCGCGACGTCATGACAAAGCAGATAGTCATGATAGACCACGACAAGTCGGCACTGGAGGCTGCCAAGACGATGGCAGAGAAGGGCATTAGCTCCGTCTTCGTGGTCAGGGACGGTCAGCCTGTCGGCATCGTGAGCGAGCGGGACTTTATCAAGAAGATATGCGCCAAGGAGCTGCCGATTGCCGAAGTCAAGATAGGCGACATAATGTCCAAGATACTGACGACTGCCGAGCCGGAAACGCCCGTTGAAGTCGCGGTGCAGAGGATGGTGAACCATAAGATACGCCGGCTCCCGATAATGGAGGGAGGCAAGCTGGTCGGCATCATTACGGTGACGGACCTTGCAAGGCACCTGAGGACTACATTACTGATTGAGGGGGCGCTGAGCGATTCCAGCAACATCGACGACGTGATTGCGACGATGGACCACGACGACAAACATTAGCATTGGTATAGCTTCTATGCGCAAACATTGTGAATTAAATTTTGCCAGTTGCCTTGATCGTGCAGTTGCTGACGACTGGGTTGAATATGCGCAGTTCCTCGCAGAGTTTTTTCACGGTCGCTTCGGCATCTTTTTCCGACTTGCTATTCACGACCATCTTGAGCATCTTTGCAGACCTGACGGACTGCACGTTTGAATAGCCGCCCTTCACAACAAGGTCGCGGTGAATCGTCTCGCCTTCCGGGTCGTTGATGTAGGGCTTGTTTTCAATCACTACCTGCACTAAGAACTTTGGCACAGGTTCCCAAAGATTCATGCGATTTAAATACATTCTTTACATGAACCGGCCAAACACTTTGGTGAACAGCAGCAACGTCCCTATCGACGGCGGCACCAGCCCGAGCATGAACATGTTTGGCTTTTCTTCGCCGGGGATGTCGGAATTGTTGAGAGCCACAATCACCGCAAAGAACGAGATAAAGAGCGTGACTGTAAAGAACACCGCGGCCCCTATCATGTAGGCAAGCAGCTTGAGGTTGTCACGCCTTGTTGCGGTATGCGCCAACTCTAGCAACTAGCACTCAAGCCGTAGATTAACCTTTTCCAAAAACGCCGTTTAATTAATAAAACGCAGTACCATTAGACCGCACGAGGTCACGTAGCTCAGCCTGGCCAGAGCGGCTGACTTGTAAACTTGTCTGTCAAGAGATCAGCAGGTCGTGGGTCCAAATCCCACCGTGACCTCCATTACTCCTATCTTTAAAAATTAATCCTGTCTTCCCACAAGATATGCAGGAGCAGGAGATCAAGCTCCAAGGCAAGCAGCTTTGCAGCTGGCAAGAAATCGAGCATATTGTAAGAGATTGCAGCACATGTCAGATAGTCATGCATAAGATATAGCTGCATCATCGCAATAACAAAGGGTGGCATCGTCCATGCAAGGCTCTTCTCACGCGAGCGTGGGATCGACGCGATCCAGCTCGTGCCGGTGTGCAACAAGACGGTGATAAAGTCTGACATGCTTGTTCTGGACACCAGCAGGTGTTACCCTGTGATCGACGGCATTTACGACACGGGCTACACATGTCGCAAGGTGGCTCAAGCGTTCGCGGGATTCAACTGCGACTTTGCATTCTGCATGAGCAGGCACAAGAGCCATGTGATAGCGGCAAAAGTGCTTGTTCACAACAAGTGGATAGTGTTTCCTAGGGAATAGGCTAGTTTTCGCGCCATATCGCCTTCGTCTTGGCCAGCGCCACAAAGCCGATCAGGTACGCGATCAGCACCGCAAAGCCAAAGCCGAGCGACCACTCTCCCGGCGTGCCCTTGCCCATGATGTGCTGGAGTATCAGCGACGCATGTGTCGTCGGCATTGCGTAAGCCAACGGCCTCAGAATATCTGGCACACGATCTATAGAGTAGAACACCGGCGGCAGGATCGCGAGTATCACGTTCACAAACGAAATGACCTGTGTTGCGTTCCGCATGTGGAGCATGCGCGACGAAAGGAAGAACCCCATCGCGGACATTGATCCCCAGATAAGCAGAATTGTGGCGATGAGCAGTGGGATGCTGAATACCGACGCGCCAAAGAGCATGACAAGCGATGTCAGCACAATCAGCGCGGGCAGTCCAAAGAGTAGTTCTGACAGCGCAAGCCCCATCATGTATGTCAACGGCGACACGGGCGACGCGACAAACACATCCTGCACCTTGTACTCTGTCTTGTAGAACGAAATGTCCTGCCCAAGCGCAAGGCCGTAGCCCACGAGCGCCATCACCAGGCTGCCCACAACCGCAGGAACGACATACCCGCCGCCGCTAATGACAAAGAGCACGAACAGGAGCGAAAATGGGCTTATGGCGGTGAACACGAGCGACATCGGGTTCCTACGCAGCCAGAGCACACCTGTCATGTAGGCGATAAGAAATGCCTGCCTCACCGGCAGCATGCTAGTCACTGCTATTCTGGTCATCTCCAATGCCTCTTCCTGCAAGGTATACAAACACATCGTCAAGCGTGACCGGCGATACTGTGAACGTAAGGTTCTTGCGCAGCGCAAGCTCTGACAGCTCGCGGACAGCTGATTCGAAAGTAAAAACGCGGAGCATCCCGGCGCCCGTGTCTACAACCGACCCGTACGGCCTGAGCGCGTCGACATCAAGACCGTCCCGCGCAATGTCGACTCTAATGTTCTGCGGTATCACCCTGCGGAGCTCTTGGATCGTTCCCCGCGCGATCACCGCGCCCCTGTCGATAATGACGATGTAGTCTGAAAGCATCTCTGCCTCGTCCATGTAGTGCGTCGTCAGAAGTATCGAGCCACCCTTACTCTTCCAGTCGTTTATCGCCGACCATACCTGCCTCCTTGACATTGGGTCAAGTCCGATCGTTGGCTCGTCCAAGAACAATAGCTGCGCGTCTGTAGCCATTGCCATCGCGACCAGAATTTTCTGCTTCATGCCGCCTGACAAGTTCATGGCAGGCCTGTCGCGCGCTTCGTACAGCTCGAGCTTGCGCAAGATTTCCTCTGTTTTATCTTTGGCAATCTGCTTGCCCTCACCCCTTATCTGGAGCCAGTTGTAAACATGATCCCAGGATGTCAGCGCCCTTAGGGGCCGGCCTTCCTGCGGCACGACAGAAATCAGGTCGCGGATTTGCTTTGCCTGTTTTGCTACGTCGTAGCCAAGCACGCTGATGCTTCCAGAAGTTGGCATCAATTGTGTAGCGCACACACGCACAAATGTTGTCTTGCCTGCCCCGTTCCTTCCAAGCAGCGTGAAGATTCTTCCAGCCTCTACCTTGAGAGAAACATCGGACAGCGCAGCCTGCCGGGCACCCTTGTAGATTTTGGTGATGCTGGCAGCCTCTATGGCAAGCATGAGATTGGTGCGCAACCCTCTAATGTAGACTTTATGTCAAGGGAGCGAGAACGTGCACCTGTCACGGCGCCTCTGGAACCTCGAGCAACCATGCTTGGCAGCAGTCGCATACCACCCCGCATTTCGGCCACTGGTGGGAATTGAGCTGGCTTGACATCATGCCAGCAATGGGCTGAATTCGGAATTTGTCGTTGAAGGAAAAATGTTGTCGGGACGGTTTTGAGGTCTTGTACTAGAAGTAGACGGTAGACAAATGATCAACGACCTTTTCATTGCAAATCCTGCCAACTAGTATAGTAAACCGCCCTTCCGAAATCGGACCGTGATTCCGCTGGAAGGACCCTGTCCCCCTTTGCGACAGGGTTTTCCAGTCGTTTTAGATATGCAAATATGTCCCTCTGTGCAAGATATTGCATCAATGAGAAGGGAATACATAGTCGCCAGAATTGAAGCTTCACAGGACGGCAGCCCGTACGTCTACGTCACGTTCAACGATCCAAAAGAGTACAAGCCCGACAGGCCAAACATGAACCCATTTGGATCAGGCACGGCGACGTTCAGCTCCATGGATGATCTCATGAAGAACATGCCCAAAATTATGGCGAGCTTCCCCGGCATCGGTGGAGGCCTGACAGAATATCCCACTATAAAGCTGAGCATGAGGGAGTACCAGGACATGGGTATTAAGGTCGGCGACAAGGTCTATATAGAAATACAAAAGACAGAGAGCAGTGGCGTCTAACTGTAGTACGCAAAATAGGACGCTTTGATTTAAATACAGAAGCCGCATATTATACTCGATTGGAACAGCAAAAGAACCGGGTGCGCGCTGAAGTAAAACTTCCCCTGATACTTATCCACACTCCTTTTGGCCTTGAATTCTTTGACAGGGTCGCCAAGTGGCGCGCGGCGAAAGTATACGCGGATTATAACACTTATCTCATGCCGACGATAACCGCGCTTGCGATATTCCTCATAATAGGCTCGCTCATGATCATGATTGGAAACGCTAATGCAAGGGGCGCAGTGGCGAATGTGGGCCCGCAGGCCAACCTCCTCATCCCCGGCCTCAATCCGTATTTGCCAATAACGTACGGCTGGGTAGCCCTCATTATCACGATCATTATTCACGAAGCAGGCCACGGCATTGTCGCCCGAGTCTACAACATCAGGGTCGACTCGACTGGCATCGTGCTGCTCCTTGGCTTGCCCATAGGCGCATTCGTAAACATTGAAAGGGATGAGCTGAACAGGGCGACGCTGAAGCAAAAGAGCGCAGTTCTGACAGCTGGCCCGCTCAACAACATGATACTTGCCGGCGCCTCGCTCTTGGCGCTGTTCCTGGTAATTTCAACGCTCAATCCGCTCCCGCCGGATCCAAACGCTCCACAGTTTGGCGTGATGGTGATGAGCGTAAACCCTGGCACCCTTGCAGAGTCCGTAGGCATGGAGCCTGGATCCGTGATCCAGTATGTTGCAGGACAAGAGGTCAGGTCGCTGGAAGACCTCGGTAATTATCTGCGCGCAAGTTCTGGCAGTACCGTCGATGTTACTTGGATCAACAAGGCAGGGGACACCGTAACGCGGCCGGTAACGCTACCTCCAGACGTGGAAAAGGGCAAGGCCATCCTGGGCGTGACCGTCACTTTGCTGTCGCCAGACCCTCAGGCAGTCCTTGACAGGTACAAAGGAGCGTTTGGCTCAAATCCTCTGGCGTTGCTGCTACCGCCCACGATGCAGCAGGGCGCAGTTCCGTATTCCGATCTGATGGCCCCAAAGTATGAATCAAGCGTTCTGGGCAGCGCATTTGCGCCATTGGCAAATTTGCTATTCTGGCTATGGTTCATCAACTTTAATGTCGGCATATTCAACGCGCTTCCGATTGGCCCCCTGGACGGCGGCCAGTTGTATGGCGCCCTGATAGAGAAGCATGCAAAGTCAAAGGTGCTGGCCAAGAACGCAAACATGCTCTTGACGCTTGTGATGGCCGCGATAGTGGCAGTGGCGATACTAGTCCCCTACGTACCATTCTGATAATGCTTTTATAATGGAAATACGGATATAGGTCGGCTTATTACCGGTTTGTGCCTTATCCGATTTATCGTACCCACGGGGCGTAGCACTTTGGCGGTATAGCCAGACGAACGACAATGGGAGAATTGGAAAAGAACGAGAAAGTTGGCGAAATAATAGCTGAGGAACAGGCGGCACCTCAAAAGCGGATCAGGCCGGCCGCGGACATTGTCGGCCCGGTTATCAAGGTGACTACCGAGAGCGAGGAGGCGGTAGGCAAGATAATACTGAAGTCCATCCCGCCCGACTCTCAGATAACGCTGGTGAGGTTTGAAGGCCCGAACATTGCCCTGTACACAAAGAATGCCAAGTTTGCCCTCACCGAGCTTACGTATTATTTAGCGTCTCTGTCAAAGACCCTGAAAAAGAGGTTCATCATACGCACCGACCCGTCTGTAAGGATGCCTGAAGACCAGACGAGGCAGGCTGTGGGGAAATTGCTGCCAAAGGACGTACTCGTCTCGGCAGTTTTCTGCGACGACGCCACAGGCGAAGTAGTGCTTGAAGTAAGCAAGCCAGAGGCAATCGACCCCAGCATGATAGTGCAGATCGCCCAGTCGACAGGGTGGATAGCGCATACTAGGCGCTCGCCCCACATCCCGTCTACGAGCATCAACACTATCCACTCGACGCTCAAGGGATCGGCAAAAGAGAGGACGGACTTTATGCAAAAGCTGGGTAAGCGCGTCTTTAGAGGATCGCTTGTTGTCGGCAACGGCAATGAGAACGGAGGCGCTCACCAAAAGGCGTTGATGAGCGAGCCGAGCTCGGCCAGGTCCCAGTCGTGGTCAACCAGCAAGGAAGAGGTTATGCTATTTTGCCTCGGCGGAGTCAAACAGGTTGGAAGATCCTGCTTTATCGTAGTCACTCCAGAGAGCAAGGTGATGCTTGACTGCGGAATCAACCCTGGCGAAATGTCCGGCCTTGACGCTTACCCGCGGCTTGACTGGTTCAACTTTGACCTCGACGATCTGGATGCGGTGGTCATAGGCCACGCCCACATCGACCACCAAGGATTCTTGCCTGCGCTCTTCAAGTACGGATACAAGGGCCCCGTCTACTGCACCGAGCCGACTCTGCCACTGATGACCCTGCTACAGATGGACTCGGTCAAGATAGCAAACAGCAACGGCAGTTACCTGCCGTACGAGGCAAGGGACGTCAATGAGGTAATAAAACACTGCATCACCCTGCCATACGCCAAGCCTACTGATATTTCGCCAGACATCACGATCACGCTCAACAACGCCGGCCACATCATGGGGAGCGCGACAGTGCACCTGAACATTTCTGGCGCGCACAACATCCTGTACTCAGGCGACTACAAGTACGCCAAGACCCAGTTGCTCGACAGCGCGGTGTCGATGTACCCAAGGGTCGAGACGCTAATTACCGAAAGCACGTACGGCAATACGACTGATGTCATGCCAGACCAGCAGGCTGTGTATCGCAGCTTCACCGAGTCGATAAACAAGACACTGACTGAGGGAGGCAAGGTGCTGATCCCGGTCCCGGCGGTGGGGAGGGCGCAAGAGATAATGCTTGTCATGGCAAAGGAGATGAAGGAGGGCAGACTTGTCGAGTCGCCCATTTACATCGAGGGCATGATCTCCGAGGCAAGCGCCATACACATGTCGTACGCTCATTATCTGGGATCAGAAGTACGCAGGTCGGTGTCGCAAGGCATCAATCCCTTCCAGTCAGAATATTTCACGGTAATCAGCGGCTACGGCAAGCGCGACGACGTGCTCAATGACGAAAACTCGGCTATAGTGATGGCCACCTCCGGCATGCTTGAAGGTGGCCCGTCAGTCGAGTATTTCAAGGAGCTGGCGCCCACACCCAAGAACAAGATCATGTTTGTCTCTTACCAGATAAACGGCACGCTTGGCAGGCGCGTCCTTGACGGGGCAATGTCAGAGGTCAGCATGATGGACAAGACCGGCAAAGTCAAGGTGGTGCCCGTCCGCTGCCAGACGCAAAAGATAGACGGCTTTTCAGGCCACAGCGACTTTAACCAGATCCTGAACTTTGTGTCGAGGGTCAAGCCAAAGCGCGTACTGGTCAACCACGGAGAAAAGAGCAAGTCGGAAAACATGGCAAGTGCCATCTATTCGCGTCTCAAGATAAGGTCAGGGGTTCCGGACAACAGAGAAATAGTGCGCCTGCGGTAATTTTCTGGATTATTATATCCATAGCGTTTTTAGCCATGTGCATACTATACCACTTGCGCGTGTAAGACATGGCGATCAGATACAGGTGCGTCCATTGCAACATTGTGCTGAGCGGCGAGGGTGCTTCTAGGCATTACCTTGCAAACCCCACTCACAAGCTGGAAAAGTTGCCTCCGCCTGTCAAGCCGGTAAAAAACGTGCGGTAACTATTCCCTTATGCTTTCAAGCGTCGACACTACCTGCCACAGCATGGTGCGGATGTGCGACTGCATCTGGGGGCTCTGTGTCGCGTTGTCAAGCAAGCTGATCGCATTGGCTGCCCTTACAGACATGCTGCCGCCTTTTTCGTCCTTGAGCGCAAGGAGCACTTCTTTTATCATGTTGCGTATGCTCTTCTGGATGTCGTTGTTCTTTGTGATAGAATCAAGGCTTTCGACAGCGCGCGCAAGGCGTTCCTGGTTTTCCTTCTCTTTCAATTCTTTTTTCGACGAAGTCATCATGCATCCCTCTAGCAGACGAGTGCTCACTTAGCTACCAGTTGCTTTTGAATGTTTTCGTTATCACTGCTCGAGGCTTGCTGCTGCGAGCTCTTCCACGTACCTGGCACCCTTAACAGTCAGGGAAAACATCCGAGCGTCGCCGTCCTCTATGCTGTCGTGCAAAGAGGAAGCAATGTATCCTTTTGCCAGCAGGTCGCTCATAGTCTGGCTGATCAGGGTTTCAAAGTAGTTCTGGTTGATGCTGCAGTCCTGGTCGTGCTCTCCCTTTTGCGGCATGACCCACATCCTGATCTGGCTCATGCTGACCGCCGACGGACCTTCGTCTGACATGCTCACAAGGCGCGCCAAAATGGTCTGGGACGCGATTTCAGTCTGCATTGATCTATCACCGCCTCCATGTCATAAATGGCTTACTGTTTTTATATCCCTGTAAAGCCATACGTCACATATGGCAGACGAGCAGCTGAAGTGCAACATTTGCGGCGTGTCGGTAAGCGCGAGTCAGGCAAAGCAGCATGCGTCAACTTCTTACCACGAATCGCGCAGGTCTGAGCTCGAGCAGGAGCTCAAGGCTGTAAGAAAAGAGAGCTACAATAATGACAGCTCTGTAATCGTCGAGTGGGAAAGCTCTGTCTGACTATCTTACGATAAGCACTGAACACTTTGTGTGGTGCAGCACCTTGTTTGACACGCTGCCAAGCACCATCTCCTTGAACCTGCCAAGGCCGCGGCTGCCAATGGTTATAAGGTCAAAGCCCCCCTTGCGCGCATAGCCCGTAATGTTGGAAGCCGCGTCGCCTTCGGAGATTACAGTTTCGAGCTTGATGCCGCTCTTGGCTGCTGCCTGCTTGCACTTGTCCAGAACTTTGGTCGACTCGGACCTGTAGTTGGCAAGAAGGTCGTTGAGCAGTTTCTGCGACTCGACGTAAACCATAGGCGGGTTTTCTATCACGTGCATTGCAGTCAAGCTGGCGTGAGTAGTTTTGGCAAGGAAAATGGCATGGTCAAGGGCGCGGAAGGAGTTATCTGATCCATCTACTGGCACAAGTATCTTTGAGAACATACGTGTGGGAGTAGTTTGCGGTATTATTTTAATGCAGAGTCAGGTCCTGAGGCAGCAGGAACTGTATGAACATGCTTATGATGTACATCGCTGCAAGTATTATTCCCACCTTGAGCCCGATTTTTTTCTTGAACATCATTATCATTGCGCCGATGGTCACCAGCGTCACAAGTATCATCTGGTATTCCAGGATAGGGTTCAGGGCGATGCTGGCGTAAAAGCCGCCGTGGTACATCGCGCCGAACACCGCCACTGCCAAGAGAAGAGTGTTGTTGAGTATCTTTGAGCCCAGCACGTTTGCAACTGCTATCGACGCGCCTGCTGCCCCCTTCCTTGCAAGGAACATCATTGAAATTTTCTCCGGCATTTCCCCGGCTATCGGGCTGATTATCACTGCAAGGATGATCACTGAAACGCCCACTTCAAGAGAAAACCCTTGTAGCGACTCGATAAACGGCGAGGCTCCAAAAAAGATGCCGGCGGTGCCTGCGGCAAAAGCCAGCATCGCCTTTACCATCTCCTTGCTCGGTCCCTTCTCCGTCAGGCCATCGCTCACCTTGACAACTTTGTGAGGATCGCCGACCTCGACTTCCTTCTTTGCCTTGTTCTCGGCCTTCATCTCCAGAAGGGCCAAGACCAGGTAGGCACCGAACATCCCCGCAAAGATAAAGCCGTCGATAAAGTTGTAGCCATCCAGAAACAAAACTGCGCTAATCACAGCGGTTGCCAGCAGGAATATTTTGTCCAGCTTGAAGGTGGCAACCTCCACTCCCTTTAGCGGTGCTTTTGACAGACGCGTTGTAGCTATCAGGAGCATTATTGCCAATCCAAGAGTCATCATTAGTAGGTTGCTGCCGAGGCCGGCGCCTATCGCAGTCCCGTAAAGACCGTCAGCAGCGGCGTAAATGACAATAGCGATCTCCGGGAGAGTCGTTGCGATGCTCAGCAATGTACGGCCTACGAATTTTGCGCCGTACTTTTTTGACAGGTGCTCGGCCCCGTATGAGAGGAGGAAGCTTGCGCCTGTCAGCTCTGCTAGCCATAAAAGCATCGTCAGAAGGTTCTCGGCCAAACTGCTGCTTGTCGGCGGCAAGTTCAATATAAATTAGATTTTTGGACCGGCGAAACTGGTGTATCTTGAGCAAATTTCTTAAAAAGACTTCCAGAATCTACTGTTGCCTGAACCTTGCATACACGTATGCCGTATCGATCACCTGATCTGTAGTCCATAGCGTCGGCAGCGTGACGGTGCCTGCAAGCTCTAGATCACGGTTTGCAATGACGCTCCCCCATGCCCATCCAGTGTGGTCTCTTGAGTGAGACTTCATGACATGGCTTCCCATAAAGTTGAAGCCGGCACTTTGCCTTAGACCTTTTATCGACATGACCTGCTTTATTACGCTGTTCGCGAGCATTTCGCCCATCTCAGGGAGCCCGGAAATAAAGAATATCGGCCTTGACAGTTTCAGCGTTCCATAGTCAAAGCGTGTAGCATCTGCCCTTATCGCGCTGTAGCTGACTCCGGCTGCAGCCGATATCGAGTTTTGCAGCTGCACAAGGTCGTGGTCAATCTCTACGCCGTGCGACTCCATCCCAAGCAGCTTGCCACAGTATGCTATCCTGCCGTCGCCGGATCCCACGTCAACTAATTGCTCAAACCCAAGCGACTTTGCCCCGTGTGCAAGCGCAAAGGCCGACAGTATCCACGTCGGATAAAAGGGCTGGTAGCTTGTGTCGTACTTATTGCTGCTCAACCAGTAGTTGTTGATGTTACCTTCGTAAATCCTACAGGCGATACCGGAAATCTCCGAATCATACGACCGGACGCACATCGGATTCGCTGCTGCGAACCTGTGCAGCGACTGCAGCATTTCACTGTCGATTGCAAGGTATTTTGAACGCGACATTGGCATGACTTCGCGAAGACGGCTTTGCCCCTTCTAGGCGCGCACAAATGCGTTCTTCAGCTTTATGGTTGCTTTTTGAATGGAATCGTCCATATGCATGCCCTTCAGTAAACTGATTCTGCGCTTGGGCGTAGCCCCCGCCTGTAGCTTTTGTGTCCGCATTCCTTGCACCTGTAAAGCCTTCTGCGCTTGTAAGTGTAGATGGCTTCAGGATCCTCGATCGTATCGTGTTGTGTTTTCAACATGCACCGGTCGCAAAAGCGAAGTTCAGATGACAATGCCTGTCATAATATGGTAGCAATTTTTAATATATACGATGTGCCGTGGCGTGATACAATACTGCGACCAAATGTTTATGAATCAAATCCCATCACCCTCTGGTTATGTGGTCAAGGGGGCTCTGTCGAAACCATGACTATAACAACAAGAAGATTGGTCACCCGATGCATGTTGTAGGCTATGCATCTGAACGTCAGCTCCCTGTTCTGCGTTCTAACTAATCTGGATGTAACATGC
>JAHEZV010000036.1 GCA_023250885.1 Nitrososphaera sp.
CAGGAATTCTTTGACGGAATCCCGCAAGACCGTTGGCGCATCAAGGACCCGGCGTTTGTCAAGCAGTCAGAGGATTTCGCTATAGCGAAATTCCGCGAGTGGGTGATCGAGCAGATCACCTAGCCGCCGCCTTGTTCTTGGCGACCCACTGCTCGTACATCTTTATCAGTTCGTCAACGTCGCCGCTGTTTTCAGAGTACGTTATGATGACTGCGAACCTGCCCTTGCCGTCGTGACCCCTTGCAAAGTATCCCCAGAATGTGTCTGGCAGCCTCTCAAAGTTTGACTTGTTGTTTGACACGCCCATCAGGTTCTTGGCCACCGTGTCAACCATCCTGACTGCGTCCTCAGTCTCTATCACACTGTTGGTGACACCGTTGTCATTTAAAATACCTGCCATGGTTCAAATAGGATTTCTGCGTATATTGGCCTATGAAGACAAGGTGCGGCCACTATGAGATTAACTCGTATGCCAGGGCACACCACGGCCTGTGCAGGAAATGCCACTCCAACTTTGCCTACCTGGTAGAGCTGGAGGAAAAGCACGGGGAAGACGCGCTGGTGGAATACTGGTATTCACAGATACTTGCCAACCTGTCGGAATCGCATGACGCCGTCTGCCTTATCGATCACCTGATCGACTTTTACCAGCGCAAGCTGGCTGAGATCCCGTCAAAGCGGCGCTACATAACAAAGATGCTCTACATGTTGCGCTCTGTCAAGGAGCCCTTTGACGCAAGCAAGATGGCCTGATCACTGCACTCTTTCCACCAATTCAAAGACCTTGTTCATAGCCGGGGGCTCGCCCTGCGTGTCCCTGACGTAAAGCGAAGCGCAGCAGTTTGCAAACAGCAGCCGCTCGTTCGGGTCAAGACCTGCAAGGTAGCCTATAATGTCCGCAGCGTCCCACGAGTCGCCGGCGCCAGTCAATGTCTTTGCGTCAACTCTGACCGCGTGCACGAACGTGCTCTCCTTACCGTTGGACCACGCCGCGCCTGCCTTTGAGTGCAGATCCGTGCTGATGCCCACCTTCTCTGCGATCTTTTTGGCCGCGCTTTTGACCTCCTCCGGGGTATAGCTCGAGCCCAGCAGGTGCCCGAGGCCGAGCGCGTCTGCAAGCGAGTTGCACTCGTTCTCGTTGATGCTTAGGCAGTCAGTCAGGCCGGCGAGCTTCCCAAGCGAGTCGGAAAAGTCCTGCTTCCTTGTCTCGACGTCTGCAGGATCGATAAAATGGAAGGCGCTAGGCGAATTCCTGAACGCAAATTCTGCCAGCTCGGTGCCCTTTTGGTTGCTTGCCCAGTTGACTATCATGACGCCGTCGGCATTTTTCAGTATCGCCCTGTCAGCTTCGGAGCTCAATTTTTCCGGGCCGAAATCTGCGTTATCACCAATGTCGCTCACCATCACGTTCACACGCGTGTCCCCGTGGGGAAACTCGAATGCAGTGGTTAGGCCGCTCTTCCCGCTGCTTATCCTGAGCGTTGCCCTGTCACCAAATTGCGAAAACGCCCGGCTTATCATTGTGGCGCCTATATCGTCAGCTACGGTGAACAGCGCGATCTTTACTCCCAGCTTGGCAAGACAGTAAGCGACGTTGACAGCGTTGCCGCCCTTGACGTCAGTCGTGGAGATGCCCCTGACGCTCCCGCCTCCCATCTTGGCCTTTTCGCCCAGCGCGTCGAAAAGCTTCTCTTTTGATTCGAGCCGGATTATGCGGTCGACGAAAAAGTCCGGCATCACGACTATCGAGCCGACGATGCTCAGCTGCCTTAGCTTTTCAATTATCGCCACTGCTGGTCAAAAAGGGAGAGTTGTATTTGGGTATTTTGAAAACGGGAAAAAAGGTCGGAGGGTTTACTCCATGTCCATGCCGCCCATGCCACCCATTCCGCCGCCGGGCGGGCCGGCCGGGGCTCTGGACTTGCCTGAGGCGATCACGTCGTCGATCCTCAGGATCATGGACACAACCTCGGTAGCAGACTTGATTATCTGCTGCTTGACCACTAGCGGCTCGAGCACGTTCAGCCTGAACATGTCCGCAACCTTGGTGTTCCTGCAGTCGACTCCTGTCCACTTGGCTCCCTTGCTCTGGCTTGCGCGAAGCTCTGTCATGGTATCGATTGGGTCCATGCCTGCGTTCTCTGCAAGGCTGAGCGGGATGGCGTCCATCGCGTCAGCAAACTTTTGCACTGCCAGCTGAGCGCGCCCTTCCTGGCTGCTCGACCACTGCCTGAGCTCGTTTGCGATGTAGGCTTCGGGGGCTCCTCCGCCTGCGACTATGGCCGGGTGCTCCAGCACGTCTTTCATGACCATAAGCGCATCATGCATAGACCTGTCTGCTTCGTCAACGACCCTCTGCGAGCCTCCCCTTATCAGGATGCTGACTGACTTGGGGTTCTTGCAGCCCTCGATAAAGACCCACTTGTCGGTCTCTATCTTGCGCTCTTCAACAAGGTTCGCAGAGCCCAGGTCCTTTGCGGTCAGGTCGTCAAGGTTGTTGACAACCCGGGCGCCGGTTGCGCGGGACATCTTGGTCATGTCTGACTCTTTTACGCGCCTTACTACAAGAATGTTGGCTTTTGCAAGGTAGTGCTGGGCAATGTCGTCAATGCCTTTCTGGCACAGGACGACGTTTGCGCCAGACGACTTGATCTTGTCAACCATCGATTTTAGCATGCGGTTTTCTTCCTCAAGGAACATCTGCATCTGCTGCGGGTCAGAAATCCTGATCTCTGCGCTCATTTCCGTCTTTTCAATCTCTAGCGCCGAATTGATGACGGCGATCTTGGCGTTTTCAATCTTCTTTGGCATGGCTGCATGCACGACTTCCTTGTCAAGGACGATGCCCTTGATCAGTTTCGTGTCGCGCATAGCTCCGCCAGCCTTCTTTTCCACCTTGATATCGTCAAGGTCTACCTTGTAGCCAGCGTCTGTTTTTTCTGCGACCTGCTTTGTGGCTTCAACGACAATCTGCGCCAGAACCGGGCTGTCGTCTGACACTAGCTTAGAGTCCATGCTGGTCCTCGTGATTTTCAGCAGCATGTCCTTGTCTGCAATGTCGACCTTGACTGCGATCTTTTCAAGCAGCTTGAGCGCCTGCTCTGCAGCTGCGTTGTATCCATCGACAATGACTGACGGGTGGACGTCCTTGTTGATGAGCTCTTCAGCCCTTTCCAAGAGCGTGCCGGCGAAAACAACGGCCGACGTGGTCCCGTCGCCGACTTCGTTGTCGACAGACTTGGCCACTTCTACCATCATCTTTGCCGCCGGGTGCTGCACGTCGATCTCTTTCAGTATTGTAGCGCCGTCGTTTGTTATTGTCACGTCGCCAAGGGTGTCGACAAGCATCTTGTCCATTCCCCTTGGGCCCAGGCTCGTCTTCACTATCTCCGAGATAAGCTTGGCTGCCGTGATGTTGTTCTTCTGAGCTTCCTTGCCCTTGCTTTCCTTGGTTCCTTCCCTTAGAATCAAAACTGGCATTCCGCCAGCGGTTGTTTGAATCGATGCCATTCCCATATATCACCTGTATAGAATAATTACACAATTCCCCATGCGTCTTTTATAGATTTTGAATCATTACATCCCGAGCTGCTTCTGCTTCTCATTGAATTTCGCCCTGAAGCGGGGGACGTTTATTATGAACCTCTCGTGCCTGCCCTCACCCACACGCTCAAGCCTGTCCCGCGCCCCGACCTCGAACATGACCCTTCTGCCCTCCACCGAGACCACCTTTGCCCTGAGGGACACCTCTGCCCCTACGGGGGTGGCGGCAAGGTGCTTTATGTCGACTATTGTGCCCACCGAGTCCCATTCCGGGTCTGGCACTACCTGCTCCTTGATGAGAAGCCGGCAGGTCTCCTCCATCTCGGCTATCATTGAAGGGGTGGAAAGGACGCTCTCGCCCTCCCAGAGAAAGCTTGTCGTCTGGTTAGAGTCGACAGTTATCGCGCGCTCCTTCACAGCACCTATCCTGACTGCAAAATCCATATGCCTAGTGTTCGGGTTGAGGCACTTTAAAATTTGTGCCTGCGCGAGTCCACCTTCTTTTCCCTCTCCTCGCGCTCGTGGTGTAGCCTGTCCTTCTCGTGGATGAACTGCTTGCCGCAGTACCTGCACTTTATGATGTGGCGCTTGTGAACATCCCTTGCATGGGTAACCAGCTCGTCATAGTTTGAAAACTTCTCGTGGCAGTCGTCACACTCGTTCTTCTCACGGTGCAAAAGACCTATGCCCATCGCAGCAATAGTATGCTAAACGCTGGCTATTAAGCTGTTTTGTAGAAAAAGAGAAGGTTAGGCGCCGACTAGCGTTTGCGCCTTAGTGCCGAGGCAATAACGTAGGCCAAGCCTACAACGAGTCCAAAAGTCAGGGGTATCCATACTGGATAGGCAGCTGGGCTTATTGATTGCTGTAGCAAGGATTCGAACATACTACCGGAGGGTTTGTAAGTCTTAGTATATTAGATTTGCTGATGCCGGCCTTCCAAAATGCCCCTCAGGACGCAGACATACATTAAATTACCCTATAAAAGAATCAAGTAGCCATATGAAGATGCAGAAGGAGATGCGCAAGTTCTGCCCCAGGTGCAAGACGCACACGGTTCAGTCAGTCGCCCTGTACAAGAAGGGCAAGGACCGGAAGGTGGCAGAGGGCGCTCGCAGGCACGCCGAAGACAAGAAAGGCTACGGCGGCCAGAAATTCCCTGAGCTCAAAAGGACTGCCAAGACCACCAAGAAAATGACTTTACGCTATACCTGTAAAACCTGCCAGTACAAGACGATGAAGCCGGGCCTGAGGATCCGCAAGCTGGAGATATGACATGAAGCGAGAAAGCATCATGATACCAAAGCCGAGGAGCGCGTTCCTGTCGGTGCAGTGCGAAAAGTGCGGCGAAAAGGCAGTAGTGTTTTCGCACACCACGACCAACATCAACTGCAAGTCATGCGGCGAGCTGTTGGCCGAAAAGTCTGGAAGCCTGGCCAGCATCACAGGCAAGGTCCTAAGCGCGCTGGACCAGTAATTTTTCCGCCAGCTCCAACTCTTCTTTTGTATTCACATTAAGCGCGATTTCCTTCCTGTTCATCACGACATAGCGCTCCAGCACCGTTTCGCTGGCAACCCTAGCAGTATCGAAAACAGTGATTCCTGAATGGCAGTACCTGCCGAACAATAGGCTTGGCTTGCCGCCGATGTTTTCCACGAACTCTTTTTCAAGAACTATTGAAACGGCAGGCTCTTGCTGCTTACTAGCAACATCTAGAATTTCGCTGACAGCCTGCGCATCCAATAGCGGGATGTCGGCCGGAACCACCGCGACCATCTCCGGTTTCAATCTGGAAAGCAGCCGCGACAGGTCTTGGGGGTAGCCCTCGCCGGCAGTCTCAATAATCTCAATCCCTTTTGATTTCAGGAACTCTTCTGTCTTTGGCGTATTGGGAGACACTGCCGCAACGATGCGGCCAAACCTGGTCGAGCCTGCAAGCGCCGACACTATGCGCTCTACCATTGGAACGCCGCTTACCTTTAGCAATGGCTTCTCCGCGCCGGCCTGCATCCTGCTTGCCCTGCCGCCACACATTATGGCAGCTATCAAAAAAACGTCATCACCGGTAATGACGACAGCACTATGAGCGACGACAGCCGGGTCATCTCGTTTGACGCTCCAAGCACGTCTCCGGATATGCCACCAAAGCTCTTGCCAGAGACGTACCTCATGAGCCCGGCAATGCCGAGCGAAACGCCCAGCGCAGCAATGCCGGCGTAGCTGCTGGAAAACCACACTATCGCAAGCATCATGCCTGTGGCCGCCGCTATCTTGCGTTTATCTTTCATCGCCGCTGTAAAGGGCGAGCTAAAGCCCTCCCATGCAGACAATCCCCTGTTTGCAAGGAGCACCATAACATACTTGGCTATCACCTCAGCTGTTATGACGCTGGTGAGGATGGCAAAGCCGGACGCAAAGCCTGTATAAAACACGATTATCATGCCCGCAAAGTACATTACCAATGCCCCAACTCCTGCAGAGCCCACCGCGGGATCTAGCATCGCCTTGCGCTTTACTTCCTTACCTCCCTTTGCCATCAGGCCGTCTGCAAAGTCAGCCAGCGCGTCGGTGTGGTGTACGCCGGTAATGATCACGAGCGCTCCAGTGACAAGGAGCCCTACAAGCAGGGGGTGCAGGAATTGCGAAATGCCAAACGCCATTGCGCCAATGATGGCGCCTATCACGAGCCCGGCTACCGGGAACAGGTACATGTTCCTGGCGACATAGTGTATGTCGTGACTCTGCTTGCCTGACGGCAGTATGGTCAGGAACGCAAGCACCGATTGGACCGGCTTAAGGGATGCCAAAGACAAGCCTCCACCAACCGGCCAGGTACAGAATTGAGATCATCGGAGCAGACACGCCCATGCAGAACAGGATCGTCGTGAGCTTCATTATCGAGATTGCCGCCTTGCACTTCACAAGCGAGGCCGGCTCGAGCTCATCGCCGAGGGCGTAATGGCCAATCTTTTCAAGCCGGACCCGGAGTGCGCCGGCCATTGTTGCAATCGGGTAGCCGGCGTTGGGGCTGAACGTTTTTGCATGGTCACGCCGGAGCATGCTGAGCGAGTTCTTCCAGTCTGCGTCCAGCATCTTGGCCGACGCAACCATCAGGAACGCGGTTATCCTTGCAGGCACATAGTTTGCGGCAGTGTCGAGCATTGCAGACATCCATCCGATCTCCCTGAAATAGTCGTCCTTGTAGCCAACCATGGAGTCGAGCGTGTTTATCGCCCTGTAAGCAAAAGCGCCGGCAGGCCCAAAAAGCGAGTAGTAGAAAATAGGCCCCGTGATCCCGTCGACGGTGCTTTCGCTCACACATTCGATCGTTGCAGACAGGATGTGCTGCTCGTCAAGGTCGTCAGTCCTCCTCCTAACTATCATGGATAGGTTCTGCCGGGCTCCTGCAAGATCGCCGGCTTCGAGGCAGGACATGATTGCGTTGGCGTGCCTTTCCATGCCTCTCACTGCAATCGTAATTTTCAGTATTATGGCAGAAGCAACGGCGAGCGCGACAATGCCGGCAATATACGTGCTCGCAAATACCAAGAAATGGACTGCAAGGGCGACTGCTATAACGAGCGAAACAGCAAATGCCGCGCCCTTGGCTTTCTCTGCCCCTCCCTTGAGTCGGTGCACGCGATAGCCGACAAGCCGGCCTAGCCACGCCACCGGGTGGTATTTGTTAGGCGGGTCGCCGAACAACCAATCGACGCCAACGCCGCCGGCAAGCGCCGCAAGGAGAGCCAGCATCTACAGCCCCACGACCTCCGATATCCTTTCCATGTCGGCGCTCTCTTTTATTGCCTTTGCAACGAGGTCTATCTGCCAGTTCCACGCCTCGCGGGGAATCTCTGCCTTGCCGGCAATGCTGCCTACAAGTGAGTCCTCTTCAGGCAGGTTAAACTCTATCTTCGGGATTATGCCCAGGATCCTTTTCTTTGTCATCTTTTGCACTTCCTTGATCGCAGGGGCAAGGAGCGTGATGTCGCCCCTGAACTGATTTATCAAGAAGCCCTTGACAAGACTTCTGTGGGTCGGCCTTAACAGCTGCATCGTGCCGACAATGCTCGCAAAGCATCCGCCCCGCTCAATGTCTGCAACTATTATGACGGGCGCGCCGACTTTTTGCGCAAGCAGCATGTTGGCAATGTCATATTTCGCGATGTTGATCTCTGACGGCGAGCCTGCGCCTTCGATAACTATAATCTCGTTTTCGCTCCTCAGGCTGTCAAGCGCCTCGAGCGTAGCGGAAAAGCCCTGCTGCATGACGAATTTCTCATAGTATTCCTTTGCGTGCATCTCAGAGTAGAACCGGCCGTTCAGGAACACCATGCTCCTGTACTCGCCCAGCGGCTTGAGCAGGATTGGGTTCATCCGGGGGTCCGGCTCCTTCCTTGCCGCCACCGCCTGTATCGCCTGCACCTGCGCCATCTTGGCGCCCCCGGCAGTTGCAAAAAAGTTGGACGACATGTTCTGCGCCTTGAAGGGCGCCACGTTGTAGCCCATATCTGAAAGCAGCCTGCACAGGCCAATCGCTATGGTGCTCTTGCCGGCGCCGGATGATGTGCCCTGCACCATTAAGAGCTTGGCTTTCCTAACCACGGTCAAATGCCTCCAGTGCTTTTAGCAACTGCAAGTTCTCTCTGTGCGCCTTGACTGCCACTCTGATATACTGAGAGCCCATGCCTGTGAATGTGCTGCAGTCCCTGACAAGCACTCCAGTCTTTTTCAGCAGCGCGTCCCGGAATTGCGTGGAATTCCCACCCTGCAGGTCAACAAGGAAAAAGTTTGCATCAGATCTTGATGGTTTGAATGACCTTAGCCTGTTGATACTGTCATGCAAAAACTTGCGCTCTTTTTTGACAATTGCCCTTGCCCTTGGCAGGTGTTTTTTCTGTGCAAGCGCGGCAACCCCTGCGGCCTGCGCAAGGCCGTTCACGTTCCACGGGATCTTGTTTGCAGACAACTTGTCTGCAAGTGAAGGGTTGCAAATGCTATAGCCTACTCTCAGGCCTGCAAGCCCGAAAGACTTTGTAAGTGACCGCAGGATCACGAGGTTGTCAAACTTCTCTATCATGTTTATCATGCTGCTGGCGTCAGGGTCGTCGACAAGCTCGATAAAGCATTCGTCAAGCAGGATCTTTGTAGAACTGTCGACGCTTTTGATTATCTTTCTTATTTCCCTGGTGGCAAGCATGCCTGTGGGGTTGTTCGGGTTGCAGAGGAACGCCGCGTCTGCCCCTTTCGCCTTTTCAATTATTTCATCAGCGTCAAACTCAAAATTGCGCAAAGGAACAAACGCCACTTCTGCGCCGGCGTTGTGTGATGCAAGCTCGTACTCGCAAAACGTCGGGGCCGGGATCACCACCCGGCTTTTTGCAAACGCCTGTGCAAACCAGTAAATGATCTCCATCGCGCCGTTCCCCGCGCTGATCCATTCCGGGTCAACGCGCAAATAGCGCGACAGGCTTTTCTTCAGTTCTCTGCATTCGGAGTCGGGGTACATCGGCGCAAGAGATTTTGCGTTCTTTTGGATCGCTGCTATCGCTTTTCTCGGGGTACCAAGCGGGTTGATGCTGGAGCTGCAGTCTAGCCTGACCAAATTTGGGTTGACTGAGTAAACGCCGCCATGAGCGCAGGCTCTCATTTCCTTGCTGACGACCTCTTGCTCCATCTCATGAGCCATTGGCATGAGCTATATTTAGAGTGTTTTTACTGCCGCTACTAGCCTGAGCATGATTTTCCCAACCCATCAATCTTCTTGCTTGGCTTCCTTGTCTGGAACTTTTCTGGGAGTTTCCCGCCTTCAGGAGATTGTAACATACTCTAACATGTTATAACATGGCACACCCCCTCCCCTTTCGGTGCTGCCTGCGTTATAAGCGATATTGCAGAGCTCGCCACATGGAAATTTCTGGACAGAGCATCCAGTTTTTCTGCTCGAAATGCAACACTATTCTAAAAGAAACAGTATCGCCTGACAGGCCGCTCAACATATCTGAAGAATGCTCTGCATGCGGCTGCCAACTGTCTGAAACCTTGCAGATGCAGCCAAAAAAGCAAGATGCAAGCAAGCAACCATGCACTTTATTTCAAACAGCGTACGAGACTGGTGCCTGCCTTGGCCTTGGCATCCGGGAAATCGATTCTTTTCTGGCCCTGCGAATAGCAGACCGGCTGTGTGTCGTGGGCGACTATACAAACCTGTTTGTCACCCGGCTATGCGTCCGCGCTTTCATGCCAATAAAGCAGGGCGGGCTTGGTGCAGGATCAATAGTGTTTGTAGATGCCGGCAACAGCTCAGACGTGTACCAGTGCGTCAATTTTGCTCGCCAGTTCGGCCTTGAAATCCAAAAGGTTTTGAGGGGCATAGCGGTTAGCAGGGCTTTTACCATACACCAGCTTGCGGGACTGGTAGCACACGAACTGCCAAAAGCGGTACGGCAGTTCAACGCCAAGCTTGTAGTGATCTCTGACCTGCTAAGGATGTTCACAGAGGACCCGCAGGTAAGCCGGAAGGAGGCTCAATACCTGATTAATGAGATCATGGAATCTGTGCACAAAATAGACAACGTCTTGCTAGTCATGTCGCTCCGTGGCAATTCGCAATATGACAGCCAGATCCTGCCGTCATTTGGCAAGCGCATTGAAACAAAGCACCTGAACATCAAACTGCATAACAGCCACAAATCCAAGCAGATCTGCATGACGGAAAAAGAGTTGTACGTAGCATCCAGGTGAGCAGCATGGGCAGAACAATGCCGTCATTCAGGTTGACGCTAATTGAGGAAGAGCAAGAATGGAGGCCGTTCCGCAATGCTCTCGATAAGAAGGACAGGAAGGAGTTTGACAGCATGTTCGCTGATGTCAGGCTGTACATTTCCGCGTGCTCGTACGCTACCAAGCCGGTCAGGGCGCAGCCTGTTTTCATGGCACTTGCATTCCATCACTACAAGCAGCTGGCCAGAATAGCAGAGCAGATGGAGATGGCGTGACGTCATGGGGCTTTTCCCAGAGGAAGACATTCTGGCAAGAGAGATAGAGTCGTGGTGCGGCTTTGCCGAGAGCCTGAGGGCAGAGGACAGAGAGCTTTTCAGAAAGATGCTGAGCGACTGCTACAGGTATAGCGAAGCCATCAATGCAAAGGGGGAGCCATTCCCTGCAGAGTCGCTATTGATGGCCGTGATATTTTCGCAACACAAGATGATTGGCTGGCTCTTTTCTAGGCTTGAAGAAGAAGGCGCAAAGTATTGACAGTCACTGGCTGGTTGCTTGACATTTACCCTCTAGAGGACAGGCTGGTCTGCTGGATCAAGCAGCAAAACGGCCGCAATGTCAGGCTTGAGGACAGATGGACTCCTTCAATCTATGCGGCAACCGATAATAGGGCCGGTTTCAAGGCAATACTTGAAAACGCCGCAGTCATGCAGCTCGTAAAGGATCATGATTTTGTAAGCAGGCAGGAAAAGATAACCGATCTGGACAAAACTGTTGTCCTAGAACTGACGCTGTCAGATCCGACAAAGGCGCCGGCACTGGCCAGATGCATTGAAAGGGTTGGCAAATTCGGCGAGTTTCGCCTATACAATGTTGACGTGCCGCCCGCTCAGTCATACCTTTACCAGCATGACATCTTTTCTCTGGCATATTGTAGCGTCTATCACAAGAATTCGCACATCATTTGGAAGCTCGAAGATGACGTATGGTCTACCACGTACAAGCTAGATTTCAAGAAGATACACCTTGGTGTAAAGGTAAGAAAGCAGGGCGGACTACCGAAATTCACAGACAAGATTGATGCTGTCATGATCAAAGATGAAAACGATACATATAAGATTAGCAACTCTTCAGAAGCCGATCTATTTGCAGACCTAGAATCAACAGTTGCCAAACTCGATCCTGATTTCGTTTTTACGCAAGACGGCGACACGTTTCTTTTCCCCTACCTGATAAGCAGGGCAGAGCAAGACGGCGTCACTCTTTCGCTGAGCAGGGATAATTCGCCCATGACCCGCCCTGCCAGAGAAGGCACATCCTACTTTTCATATGGCAAAATTCACTTCAAGCCTGCTTCAATAAGGCTGCACGGCCGCGTCCACATAGACCTGCACAACTCGTTCATCTGGGATGAAGCAGCCATACAGGGCGTTTACGAAGTGGCCAGAACGTGCAGGATGTCGCTGCATACAGTGGCCAGGGCATCGATTGGCAGGTGCATGAGCAGCCTGCAGTTCTACCATGCAACAAAGAAAGACATCCTGATACCCTGGAAGCCCACGCTGGCCGAGCGTTTCAAGACCTATGAGGAGCTGCTGGTGGCAGACAGGGGCGGGTTCATATTCGAGCCGGAGATAGGCGTCCACGAAAAGGTTGCCGAGTTCGACTTTGCGTCGCTTTATGCAAACATTATGATGAAAAGGAACCTGTCTGCCGAGACCGTTCGGTGCGAATGCTGTCCTGATTCCAAAAAAAGAGTGCCGGAACTGGATTACAACATATGCGAAAAAAGAGTGGGAATAGTGCCGATATCGCTTGAAATATTGATTAAAAAAAGAGCGAAATACAAGAAGCTGAGAAACGCCGAAACGGATCCCGAGCAAAAAAAGATTTACGATGAAAGGCAGAACGCGCTAAAGTGGATTCTGGTAACGTCCTTTGGCTACCTTGGATTCAACAACGCGAAATTTGGCCGGATAGACGCCCACATCGCAGTGTGCGCCTTTGACCGACACGTATTTTTGCAGGCGTCCAGAATCGCCGAAAGGCTTGGCTTCCGCGTATTGCACGGAATCGTGGACTCGTTGTGGGTGCAAAAGAGGAACGCCACAGTCGATGACTATTTTGAGTTGAAAAGGGCGATCGAGCAGGAAACAGAATCTGAGGTAAGCTTCGAGGGTGTCTACAAGTGGATAGCCTTTGTCCACTCAAAGGAGAGCAACAAGCTTCCAGTGGCAAACCGGTACTTTGGCGCGTTTGAAGACGGCAGCCTGAAGGTAAGGGGAATAGAGGCAAGAAGGCATGACACTCCGCCGCTTTTTGAAAAATTCCAGCTGGAGGTCCTAAAGATAATGGCCGGCGGCAACACCATAGCTGAGGTCAAGGCGCTGATGCCGCAGGTCAAAAAGACATTTGAAAAGTACGCCCGGCTCTTGAAAGACAAAATGGTGCCGGTAGACGATCTGATCTTTGTCAAAAATATTTCCAAAGATACCGACCAGCATTCTGAAAGAAATACGATCGAAAATGATGCCCTGCGCAGGCTTGCAATAGAAGGCAAGATGCTCAAGGCCGGCCAGACCTTGAGATACGTCATATCTGGCTATGGAAAGAAGGCAAGAAAAGCCACTCCTCTGGAGCTTGTAGACGAGAGGACGGCTTTTGATCCTGACCGATACATAGAATTGCTGGCGCAGATGTGCAATTCGGTCACAGAACCTTTCGGGTATGCGGTTAAGGCTAACGAATATTAGTTCCATTCACAAATTCGCCTCTATATGCTCAAGGTAGCAGTCATTGGGGCCACGGGTGCAGTGGGCCAGGAATTCGTTGTCGCCCTCAACAAGCACAAATGGTTTGAACTGACGCACGTGGCCGCCTCTGAAAGGTCGGCCGGCAAAAAGTACGTCGACGCTATTCGCGATCCTAACTCCGGCATCTTGCGGTGGCACAACAGGGAAGAAGTGCCAGAGTACGTCAAGAACATGGTCGTCAGCAGGGTAGAGGACATCAAGCCGGGAAATTTCGATCTCATCTTTACCGCTCTAGAGTCTGACGACGCAAAGGTGGTGGAACCAAAGTTTGCAAAGAGCACCCCTGTAATCAGCACTGCCGCCGCGTTCCGCTATGAATCAGACGTCCCAATACTTATCCCCGGGGTCAACGACAATCACTCTGAATTGCTGAATGTGCAGAGGAAGAGCCGCGGCTGGAAAGGGTTCATTGCTCCGCTGCCAAACTGCACGACAACCGGCATGGCCATCACGCTCAAGCCGATATTAGACAAGTTTGGCATCGAAAAGGTGCTCATGACTTCGATGCAGGCGCTGTCAGGTGCCGGAAGATCGCCCGGTGTTATTGCCTTGGACATCATGGACAACATCATACCCTACATTCCAAAGGAGGAGGAAAAAGTGCAGGTTGAGACGAAAAAGATCCTGGGCGGAATGAACAACGGCTCTATCGCGCCAGCGCCGCTCAAGGTAAGCTGCACCTGCACAAGGGTTCCTGTATCGGACGGCCACACCGAGTCCGTGTTTGTGGAAACAGTGCAAACGACAGAGGCAGAAGAAGTCAAGAAGGAGATGTTGAAATTTTCAAATAATGTGTCGATAAAGGGTTTACCGACCGCGCCAAAGGACTACATCGTGGTGCACGACGACCCGACAAGGCCGCAGCCAAGGATTGACAGGGAGCTAAACGACGGCATGACTACAGTCGTTGGCAGGCTCCGCAAAGACACGGCCTTTGACAACGGCATCAAATACGTGCTCCTGTCGCATAACGAGAAGATGGGATCTGCCAAAGGTGCAGTGTTGCTTGCCGAGCTCCTGAAGGATCGCGACATCCTCTAAATTTCTTTTTTCCCGTATCCGGGTATACCATTCATACACCTTCCGCTTTATTGACCAGGAATAATTAGGTGATTCTCTCCACCTATTCCAAGAAACATAATCGCTTATTATGGAATTAGGCTCTACTCACCTTTAGCCTACCAT
>JAHEZV010000037.1 GCA_023250885.1 Nitrososphaera sp.
ATAGACATTCTTGCAGCTGATGACAGCATCAAGGTCGTAGTTATCACCGGCGCTGGCGAGCGCTCTTTCTGCGCGGGCGCGGACATTTCCTACATGGTCAACATCGAGCCCATGCAGGCGGAAAGGTACGCGACTTCTGCGCAGGGCGTTATAAACAAGATAGAGCGGCTGGAAAAGCCGGTAATCGCGGCAGTCAATGGCTTTGCGCTTGGCGGCGGCTGCGAGCTTGCGATGGCGTGCGACATTCGCATTGCTTCAAGCAACGCCAAGATCGGGCAGCCTGAAGTGACGATAGGCATTCCTCCGGGATGGGGCGGAACGCAGCGCCTCATGCGCCTCGTAGGACCTGCAAAGGCAAAGGAGATGATATTCACTGGCAAAATGGTGACGGCAGACGAAGCCCACCAGATCGGGCTTGTCAACAAGGTCGTAAGCCTTGGACCGGACGACAAGTTGCCGCAAGAGGCAAAGGGCGATCCTGCAAAGGAAAAGGAAAGGGCCGCCGAAGTGGCCAAGATATTGAACAAGAAACTGATGGATGACTGTCTAGCGCTTGCAAAAGAAATAACAAAGAACAGCTTTGTCGCAGTCAAGGTGTGCAAGATGCTGATAAACAGGGGAATGGACTCGGAGCTCGAGACGGGGCTGAGGCTGGAGATCTACGGCTGGGCGCTCTGCTTTGCGCATGAAGACAGGCAGAAAATGATGTCCGCATTTCTCGACAAGGGCAAAAAGTAGCTACGCCAAACGGGCGCCGCTGCTCGGCCGGCACGCAAACGTCCTGCTCTTTACGCCGGCCTCTTCAAATCCTTTTGCCATTGCTACGGCCACTTTGTTCGCGTTCTTACGGGTCTTCAGGAAAGCGATCATCGAAGGCCCTGCTCCACTTATAGTCACTGCCAGCGCACCTGCTGAAACAGCGTTCTTCTTCACGCTGTTGTAGCCGGGGATAAGGTGCTTCCTTGCAGGTTCAACGATGACGTCATCTATGCCCCTTGCTATCATTTCCACATCCCTTAGCGCAAACCCTGCGACGATTGTAGCAGCGCCGGAAACGTTGTGTACGACGCTCGTTAGCGGCACCTCCTTTGGTAGGACACTCCGTGCGACTTCAGTCTTTTTTTCCGGCACATGCATGGAAATCGGCACGGCCACGACAAGGAAAAGATCTCTTGGCGGCTCGATCCTGATAAACTGACCTTTGGATCCGATTACGAACCCCCCCAGCAAAGAGGCAGAGACGTTGTCGTAATGCTTTGTGCCTGCACTTGCAATCTCGCCTTCCGCCGCGTATTCCACCAGCCTGTTCCTGTCGATCTTTAAGTTGTAAAGCGCGTTGAACGCAATTGCAGCCGCCGCTGCCGAAGCGGCGCTTGAGCCGATGCCATAGCCGGCAGGCACACCCTTTGTAACGTGAATTTCGACATCATCGTAGACGTGGAAGTCGCGCATCATCCTCTTTACCACAAGGCCGGCAGAGTTGGATTCGGCTGCTGCCGGTATCGCCTGATCGCTGTTCTTGATCGCTATTTTCCTGCCGCCTGCAGACACTTTCGTTATCTTGATCCTGTCTTTCAGCGCGTCGAGCGCGAGGCCAAACACGTCGTAGCCGGGGCCGAGGTTTGCAGTTGAGCAGGGCGCAACGGCTGTACGGGACTTCACAGCCACTCTAGCCGTCCTCTCCCAGATTAAGGGATCGCGCAAGGGCGGCCGCAAGGTTGACAATGCCATTCATCGTGACGCTCGACACTGCAACGAGGCCAGGAGCAAAGCCTCCCTTGCTCATGCTGCGCGCTAGGTCCTTGCTGAGAAGCGAATACTCGGCGTCCTTCTCGCCCTCCAGGGCGCGCTCGAGCGCCGTGTGGGAGCCGGCCCAGTCCATGATGTTCGTTAGCTTTTCGATCACAAGGTCGCGCTTTGTAAGCACGTTTATCTGAGCAGTTTTCAGCCGCAGCTTGACGGACGATGCAAGGAGCGATATCGACACAAAGTTGATCGGGGACGAAACGAGCACCCCGTCGAAGGCAAATATGGCGATCTTGTTGTCTGCGTGCAGGTTTGCGGCAAAATACGGCCCGCTTGCCCGGAATGCAAACAGCTCTATCTGGCCCGGCGTGTCGACGATGACATAGTCGGGGTTCAGCCCGTCGACCTCCTTCTGGATCTCGTCGATCTTGGTCGCGATCATGTCGCTTGCCATCACAAGCGAGCCATTGGGGCCAAGGCCATAGCTTTCCATCAGAGTAGCGATGTCGATGTAGTCCCGGACATCGACGTCGGGGTCGTATGGCAGGCTGACTGCGCCGGGGTCGAGGTTGAGAGCGATCGGGTAAGCATTGCTGTCCCTGTACCACTGGAGCAGCCTAGAAGTGAGAAGCGATTTTCCAGCTCCCGCCGTGCCCGTGATAAATATCGCATTCACTGTGATCAAAGGAGAATGGGCTGGCGTATATCTGCTTTACACTATTATATTACGGCGCCGCATGAAAGCCCGTTATAGTTGAACTGGCGACTTGTTGCCATCCCTGTAAGCATAGTGCCCTTCATCATACTCTTCATTACTACCAAGGTTTCGCCGCAGGACGTCTTTGCGGTCGGGCTTGTGCCATTTGCGGCTTCGGCTGCAGCAGAAATCGCCAGGTTTATGCTGCAGGCCGCGCGCTTCAAGTACTTCATCAAGCGCTTTATTGGCTACGACGTCAGCTCTGCGAGCAAGACGATCTCGGCAAGGCTGGCCGGCGAATTCGTGACCCAGACCACGCCGTCGTACGTGGGAGGGGAACTCGTGAGGATAGCATGGCTGTCAAGGAACGGTGTTCCCGCTGGCAAGGCCGCGTGGGTGGCAACCATGGAAATAATTGCAGACGTCTTTGTGGGCTCTATGCTTGCGTGTATCGCCGGCGCGTTTGCAATCTATAAAGGGGGAAGCGTAGCAGGCATCGGGATAATTCTTGTGACGATCCCCACGTTCGGGGTTTGGCTGGCAGTGGTATTGTTTTCGGCAAAGCGTAACTTGCGGCTGCCTTCGTTTTCGCAGAGGGTTGCGGCGAAGTTCATGCAAAAAGAAAAAGCCGAGAACCTGATCAACACGGCAAACACGGCGATAGCCGACCTGTGCAAGATGAGCCGGGAAAATTTCAGTTCAAAAAAGGCCATCAGAACGTTTGCAATTGGAATGGCTATAACCTTCGTGGCGTTCGTCTTTCATGGGTTATCGTTCATGGTGCTTGCAAACACCGCGCAGAACATCGGGTTTTTTGATTCGTTCATGGCTACGTCGGCGTCAACCGCGGTGGCAAGTCTGCCAGTAACTATTGGCGGCTCTGGACTTGCAGAGCTGGGGATCTGGGCTTACATTTCAAACCTCAGCGGGATACCTGCGCTAAGCGACGTGGTGGGGGACCCGAGGCTGACCGTGATAATTGCATGGCGAATTGCAACGTACCATGTTCCGCTGGTCATCATGTGGGTTGCTCTTATGAGGCTTGCAGTGGGAAAGGTGTTACCCACAAGCCTCGGCCAGCCGGCTGCAGGAAACGGTCCGCCCAACGACAAGCCAGAAAATGGCAGTGGTGCGACAAAATAGAAAAGCGAGAGTTGCGCAAAGAACACATGAAATTTGCAGGCAAAGTAGTGCTCATCACTGGAGCTTCTTCGGGCATCGGGAGGCAGGCCGCGATTGATTTTGCAAAGCAGGGCGCCCAGTCTGTGATCCTTGCTTCGAGGTCTGGGCAGAAACAGTCGCAGCCGGCCGGCGAAATAGCGAGCCAGTCGAGTTGCAACGCCGTCCCGTGCACATGTGACGTATCGGACAAGGCGCAGGTATTCAGTATGGGTAATGGCATTTTGGATTGGTTCCGCCGCGTGGACGTGCTTGTGAACAACGCCGGCTATGCCCTCTCCAAGAGCCTCAAGAACCTGAGCGTCGAAGAGATCGAATCAATGAGAGCGACAAACTATCACGGGATGGTCTACTGTACCAAGGCCTTCCTTGACTCGATGCTGGCAAAAAAAGTCCGGGCACATAGTGAACGTCGCGTCCCTCGCCGCGAGTTTTGGAGTCGCCGGCCTCTCTGCCTATTGCGCAAGCAAGTTTGCGATGCTTGGATTTTCAGAGTCGCTCTACCACGAGCTTGCCGGGATCGGCGTGCAAGTGACGGTGGTGAGCCCAATTGCGGTCAAGACCAACTTTTTCGATCGCGAGTCGGTTGGCGGCACGATGGCAAACTATACAGGCTATGCGCTCGACCCCAAATCCGTGTCAAAGGCGATACTGGCGGCTGCCGGTTCATCGCGGCTTGAAATAACAGTCCCGTTCTATGGGAGAGGCGCGGCGTGGTTCAAGCACACGCTGCCGTATATCGTGCAGCCAATTGTGGACGCAGTTTCGCGCAGACAGATTCGGTGACTATTCCTCGTCGTAGCCTTCGGAAGAAGCCCCGGCCGGCAGGTCCGACTCGACGTCCATCGGCTGGAGCTCATGCAATTCAAAACGGTAGATCGCCTTCATGTCGATGCCAAACTTGCTCTTGAGAAGCTCTACGACCTTGGCGCCGAGCGGCGCGGCGAACACCTTCATCTTGAACTCGTATACAAAGCCCTTCATGAAATCGGATATCTTCATTGGCTTGGGGACGTCAAGGCCCTCAACGATTGTCTTGCCATCGGGCATGGGCTCGTAGACCTGTATGTCGACTCTAAGGTCGCTCTCGTAAATATCGAGGATGTACCCCGTCCTCGCAATCGTCTCGGGCTTGCCGAACTGGGCAGATTTTATCTCGTCCTCTGCCCACTTTGGAAGCCCCTCTTCCTGAGAGCCGCCTTCGCTTTTTGCCGCCTTTGCCCTTCCCATTCTACCTCTAGCCTGTATGGATTGGATTTAATAGGTTTTCCAAGTTAGTTCTATAAGCAGCAAACGCATGTCTATAAAATATTACCACTTGGTTATTCAATTATGACATTTCTATTTAACGCCGTTTTCCCTGGCTAGTTGCCATGACGAGCTTCAGCAACAACTGGGTAAAGGACAATACACCGAATATGTCTGAGAGGATCAAGCAGAACATCGGTCCTCAGCAACCACTGAAACCGAGAATCGAGCTTGCCAAGAACAAGATACAGGCACAAAACCAAAAACTAGAGACCATTCTGGAAAAATTACGAGGCAAGGAAAAGTCGCTCTTCAACCAGGTAGTTTCCGCTCTTCAGAGACATGACACTCAACACGGCAAGATGCTATCGAACGAGATCGCGCAAGTGAGGAAGACAGCCAAGATGATCTCTCAGGTAAAGATGGCACTCGAACAGATACAGCTCAGGCTGGAATCCACTATCGACCTCGGAGACGTGATGGTGGCAATCGGTCCGGCGATGGGCGCGCTGACGAGAGTAAGGTCAGGCCTTTCAGGCGTCATGCCAGAAGTAGACAGGGAATTGGGTGAGATCAACGGAGTGTTCAGCGACATCATGATGAGCGCAGGAAGCATGGGCAACACCTCGTTCGCCTTTGACGCAAGCGGCGAAGAAGTAGACAAGATACTCGCAGAGGCAGGCGCAGTCGCAGAGCAGAGAATGACTGACAGCTTCCCGGACGTACCAGTCGGATCTTCAGGCACCAGGACAGGAACAACAAGCGAGAACGCGCAGTTCTAAGCGTCCCCGCTTTTTCCTTTCTTTTTTCATTTTTACAAAAATTATCTTACAGTCACAGACTTGGCGAGATTTCTCGGATAGTCAGGGTCTGCGTTCTTCGCAAGCGCCAGCTGGTACGCCAGTATCTGCAGTGGTATCACTTCGGCTATTGGGTAGTATGCTTCTTCCTTGAGGTGTGGTATCTCGATCCAGTAGTCGTAGACGTCGTCCTTGCGGTCGGAAATGCCAATGACCGTCGCGCCCCTCGCCTTTATTTCGTGCGCGTTTGAAATCGTGTCATTGAACGTGGCGTCGCGGGGGTTTATCATTATGACAAACGTGTTCTTTTCCATCAATGCAAGCGGCCCGTGCTTCAGCTCGCCTGCCGCGATTCCTTCAGCGTGGACATAGGCGAGCTCTTTCAGCTTGAGTGCGCCTTCAAGCGCGATTGGGTAGTGGAGCGACCTGCCGAGCAGGTAAATGTCGGACGCGTCCTTCATCTGCACTGCAACCTTCATGATGCTTGCCTGGTTGGCGACAATGTTCTCAACTACCACTGCAAACTCGGCCCTTTCTGTCTCCAGGCAGTTCTTGCACAGCCTGTCGGTAATGTTGTAGATCAGCGCTAATTGCCCTGTAAAGCTCTTTGTCGCCGCGACTCCGATCTCGGGCCCACAGTTTGTCGACAGGCATCCGTCGCTTACCCTTGCAAGCGAAGACGTCGTGACGTTGACAATCGAAAGTATCTCGGCCCCCTGGTTTCTAGCGAGCCTGACAGTATCTAAAACATCCGCGGTTTCGCCGCTCTGCGAAATCGCCACCAGCACTGACTTGTCGTCCATCGACGCAAGCGCGTACTGGGACTCGCTTGACACTACGGTTTCAGCTCTTATCTTGCCAAACCTTGCCAGCATGTGCTTGAAAATGAGCGCAGAATGGTAGCTTGTGCCGCTGCCCGTGATGTAGATGTCCTTTGCACCGGCCAAAATGTCGCAGAACTTGTTCATCACTGCCTCATCCTGCCTGCCGGCGTGCACTACCGTCAGCCGTTGCTCGTTTATCTCCTTGAGGGTGTAGTGCGCGTACTTCCCCTTGTCAATGTCGCCCAGCTCCCACGCTACCTGCGTTATCGGGTGCGCGATGGGCTTCCCTTCAAAATCAAAGATCTCTAGCTTGCTATTGTCGACGATGCAGATGTCGCCGTTTTCAAGGAATATCGCCTTGTCGGTGTATTCAAGAAAACCAAGCACGTCACTTGAAACAAAGTAGCCGTCGTTTGCAACGCCTATGATCAGCGGCTCCTCGTACCTCGCCCCGCCGATCGTGCCATCCTGGAACACGGCAACAAAGGCGTAGTTGCCCTGGAGCCTCTTGCAGGTCTCGATCATTGCTTTCTTGACTCCCCTGTTGTAGTGGATTTCAAGAAGGTGAGCGATCACCTCGCTGTCGGTTTCGCTTGCAAAAGTGTGACCGGAAGAAGCGAGCTCCTCCTTCAGCTCCCTGTAATTTTCAATAATGCCGTTGTGGACTACGGCGATATCGTTCTTGCATGCAGAATGCGGATGGGCGTTCTTGTCTGTCACGCCGCCATGCGTTGCCCAGCGCGTGTGCCCGATGCCTATCTTGCCGGCCATCTGGTCGATGTTCAGGTTCTTGTTAACTTCAATGACCTTGCCTGTCCCCTTGCGGACAAGGATGCTGCCGCTGTCAAATGTAGCGACGCCGACGCTGTCGTAGCCCCTGTATTCCATCCTCTTCAGGCTGTCAACCAGTATCGGAGCTGCCGCGTTCTTGCCCTTGTACCCGATTATTGAACACATCCAACCAATTCAATATCATCGCGCTTAAAACTACCATTAAACTATGAAACACACCATTATACAATATTTCATAATGGATTGCGCACGCTCAACAAAATGTAATTTTATACCGCTACATAATGTTATATAGTGGTATACAGCATCTAGTAGGCGTTGGAAAAAAGGCTCGTTTCAGAGAAGGACGGGCAGCCGTCCGCCAAAAGGATCGTGGTGTTCAAGGATGTTGAGCGCATGCGCGTCCTTTCAAACCCGGTGGCATGGCGCATAATGGAACTGCTGTCCAAGGGGCCGATGTACCCAGCCCAAGTCGCAAAGGAGCTGAAGATTTACGAGCAGAGCGCCTATTACTACATCCGCAAGCTGGTCGGGATCGGCGCCGTTGATGAAGTCGGCAAGAACTTTGTCAGGGGCGGGACCGCCCGGCTCTATCAGGCATCAAGCCCGTCGTTTGGCATAGAGATGGACTGGGGCGAAACAAGACTTGGATCGATGCCGGCAGGCAGCCATCCCGGCGCATCAAGGTTCTTTGAAAATTTCGTTGCAGGCAAGGAGTTCAGGGGTCTCTTGGTGGTGGGCGCGCCTGACCCGCACGGCCCGTACAAGTCGTCTGCAAGGGATGGGCACTATGCCGTGCACCTGGCATTCTTCCTCGGGCGCATCACAAGCGCGGTCCCTTCAGAATTCATAGTGAAGCTGGACGTCGACGCAAAGGTGGAAAAGATGCTGATCGGGAACCTGATATCAATCGGGGGGCCGGGGACAAACATAGTCACCGCTGAATTCAACCGCTACCTGCCGGTAAGGTTTGACGAAAAGAACTTTTGGTCGGGCCTCGTCGACGGGTCTGGCAAGCGCTACAGCCTCGACAACCACGGCCTCATTGCAAAGATAAGGAACCCCTACGATGCCAACTCGAGCATAATTGTAGTCGCCGGCGTGCGCTCGGCCGGGACAAAATCCGCGGTAATCGCTCTTACGAACTACAGCGAAGAAGTGCTGAAAAAGTATAACGGTGAAGACGACTGGTCGCTGGTGGTTCAGGGCTTTGACATGAACTCTGACGGAAAAATAGACCACGTGGACATAGTAAGCGGCCTATGACGCCGGCTGTGCTGCATCGGTGCCTGGGATCTCGATGTGGAGCAGGATCTGCGGCTCCTCATCAGTCTTGACTAGGTAGCCGGGGATGTTGACCTTGAGGTTGCCTATCGAGACGTGGCCGTGGCGCACAACCTGCCTTGCCTGGTAGGGCGATTTTGTGCCGGACTTTTTCATGACTATGGTCTGCAGCCTGCGCTCCAGTAGGTCTTCGACCTTCAGGTTCAAAATGTCATCAAGGGTCGCTCCTTCCTTTGTCAGGCTTAGCCTGTTCAAAAAGTTCAACAGCCTCTTCTCCTTCTCGGCCCTTGCCTCAGCTGATAGCGCAAGGAGTGCACGGGCCTGGTTCCTGATCCTTGCGACCTCGGTCTGCGCCTTCCAGAGCTCGCGCTTGTTCCTGAGGCCGTAGGAACCCATGATGTAGAGTTCAGCATTAAGCTGGTCTGTGGTCCAGATCATCCTTGGCCTGCGATATAGTTTCTTTGCCTTACGGGGATCTCCCATCTAGCACCACACCTATTTCTTTGCTGGTTCCTTCGCCGTTGCTGGCTTGGCCCCACCCGCCGTTGGAGCTGCGCCTGTCGCCGGTTTTGCTGCACCAGTCGCTGGAGCTGCAGGCTTGGCACCTTCCTTGCCGCCTGCTGCCGGCGCCGCCGCTGCTGCACGAGTCGCTGGAGCTGCTGCACCAGGTGCTCCAGGAGCTGCGCCGGGCATCATTTTGACCTTCTTTACTCCGACTGCGCCGCCCTTCCTGCCGGTGGTCCTTGTGCGCTGGCCCCTTACTCTCAGGCCGAACATGTGCCTATAGCCGCGCCAGCTCATCACCAGCTTTTCGCGCTCGATGTCGTTTGTAGCTGCAAAATCGAGATCAGAAGTTATCAGATGTTGGTTCGATCCGGTGTCCATGTTCTTCCTCCTGTTGAGGTACCACTGCGGTACGCCTACCTTGTCAGGGTTGGCAATCGCCTGCTCGATCTCGCGAAGTTCGCTGTCTGTCAAAAACCCGACACGCCTGTCTGGGTTGATGTTAAGCGTCTGCGTCAAAACTTGAGCAAAATTGTAACCTACGCCTTTGATCTCGCTGACCGCAACAATGACCTTCTTGCTGCCCTCAATGTCCTTGCCGGCGATTCTGAGGATGTGCTTGTACTCGGATGCGGACAAATTCATTAATCACGAAACAAAATCGGCAATAAAAACCAATCTGGATGCCGCACACAGAAAAGCTGGAATATTTACAATAAAGCTGTCTGCGCCAGAGCCTGCAATACCCGATATTGACCCAGCAAGCCGATTTTGTCAAAATTTTTGATTGTATGGTGCGTTTTGGTTCATGTAAAGCATTATAAGCTGATTGCCGGCGGAGATACTGGAAGAATGACGACGAAGAAGCACGACAGCGTCCAGAAACTTGTGGCGTCAAAAAAGACTGCAGAGGAGCTGGCTATTGAAGAGTACCAGAGACAGCTGGAAATGGCAATCGAGAACCACTGATTTCTAAAAATCTTTAAATTTGTGGGAAGACCGCGAACCTACATCTCGAGATATGAGCGCGAAAATAGAGGAAATGGTTCACCGCTCTTACAGTACCAAGCCAAAGTATGCTGAAGTCATGCCCGGCGTCCCCGAAGACTACAGACAGGTGAAGACGCTCGGCGACCTTTTGAAGATAAACTACAAGCACGTCACAGTCGAAGAGCAGATGCGCGGCAACCTTGTTGCAAAGCTGAAGAAGGGCGAGCAACCGTACCCCGGCATAATCGGCTATGACGACGACGTCGTTCCTGCAGTCAACCGGGCGATCCTGTCGGGCCACGATCTCTTGCTGGTAGGTCAGATCGGGCAGGCAAAGACAAAGATCGCAGAAGCGATCGCAACGAACCTCCTGTCGCCAATCCCTGTAGTGAGGGGGACGGTAACAAACGACATACCGACATCGATCCCCGAAGGCCAGTTGACCGCGCTCTTGTCGGATTCTGAGGTTGTGCGCACCCAGCCCGAGTTCACCGTGTCGCCAGAGTGCGAAGAAATCATCAGGTCGAGCAAGCTGGAGACAAAAGTAGACTGGGTAAGCGGCGCCGAGAGGTACAAGTACATCCTGTCGACGCCGGACATTTCTGTCAAAGATTTGGTTGGCCAAATTGACGCTATCAAGATCGCCAAAAAAGGCGTTGAACTCTACAGCATGGAATCTTATTCTGCCGGCCAGCTGTTGCAGGCAAGGCACGGCATTTTGTGTATAGACGAATTGCCGGTGCTCGACCCGCGCAAACAGGTGTCGCTCCTGAGCGTTCTCCAGGAGGGCAAGTTCACGACGGGCGCGTATCCTGCCGTGTTCAAGCCCGACGTCAAGATAATCGCAACGGCTAACCCGATCGACTACACACACTCGGGGAGGATAATCGAGCCGCTGCTTGACAGGCTGAGAAGCCACGTCGACACCCACTACCCAAGGATGGTGGAAGACGAAATGCTGATAATAGTGCAGGAATCGAGGATTGCGGACGCCAAGAACGTTATGCTGCCAGTCTTTATGATCAGGACTATAGCCAAGATAACGCAAATGACACGTGCCCACCCCGACGTCAACCAGGACAAGGGGGTGAGCGTCCGGATGTCGGTGCACTCGATGGAGATTATGGTAGGGGAAGCCGAGCGCACGCGCTCTATCGCCTATGGAGTAAAGGCCATCCCGCGCTTTTGCGACATATGCTGCATACATCAATCCTCCAAGTTCGAGCTTGCGGAAATGGAGGACACGCGAGAGAACAGGAAGAACACGCTTGACTCGATAATTGAAGCCGCGCTCAGGGAAGTGGCGCTTGAATACATACAAAAGCTTGCCCCGGAGCAGTTGACAAAAGTAAAGAACGACTTTGCAAGGAACAAGGCTTTCCAGGTGTCGCAGACCTTGGTTGGAGGCGGCAAGAGCCCGGACTATGAATCGCAGTTGGGCAAGTTTCCCGGACTAAATGCGGCGGTCAGCCAAACAATCGCAAACGTAAAGGCCGATCAAAAGCAGTTAATCGAGAGAGCCAAGCAGCTCGGCATCAGGACCGACAGCATTTCATTAGGCCCGGACCTGAACGGCGAGTTCACTGCTGCAGTAACAGAGGTCATACTTGAGGGTCTGCGCCACACCCAGCCGCCGCTCTTGGACAGAAAGGACAACAGCTATGGACTCGCACAGTAGCGCCCCAGGAAGCAAGAAATTCGTGTATTTTGCGTTGGACAAGGAGGGCCAGGAGCAAAAGCAGCAGAGCCAGGGCGATCGCGAGCTCCCACGCGACGTGTTGGACAAGTTGCTAAAGGCGCTTGGCAGGGAAGCGCTCAGGGAAAAGACGCCCAGCCTGCAGGAGCTTGAGCAGGCATTGCAGGGGATTATGTCGCGGCAGGAGCAGCAGGAACAGGAAAGCAAGCAACAGCCCGGCTCGCAGGCAGGATCAAAAGGCGACACGGGCGACGACTCTGGCATGCCGCTGGTAAGGCAGCTGATGAACAAGGGCTACCTGAAGGACTCGCCTAAGTGGCTCAGCTCCAAGGGCTTCAACATGATAGGGAGCAGGATACTGAGTGACGTGATGAAGGCACTCAAGGCCGGCGAGTACGGAATGCACGAAACGCATGACGTTGGAAGCGGTTCGCTCGTTCTGGACACTAGCAAGAAATACGAGCCGGGCGACGACATCGGGCTCCTCAACGTGCCTAAATCATTATTGAATACAATCCAGCGAATGTCGAAGGACGGAGAAGAGCTGAAGCTGCCGCTACAGATCGATGTCGAGGAATTTGAAGAGTATGAAACGATGCAGGACGTGCGCGTCGCGGTTGTCTACTGCATCGACCTGAGCTCGACTATGCGCTACTCGTCAATGTACGGGGACATGAGCAGGATAGAGGCCGCAAAGAGAGCGCTGTGGAGCCTTTATCTTTTGAACAGAAAGTTCTTCCCCTCCGACTCGGTCTACATCGTGGGCTTTGGCGCGCTGGCATCCAAGGTCGCGCCAAACGACATCCCCTACCTGAAGACGTTTGAGCCGGGCTCTGACTTTCTACACTACACCAACTACCAGGCGGCGTTTCGGCTGGCAAGCAAGATGCTGCAAAAGGACGGCGCGCTGAACAAGAGAATCGTGCTTGTAACAGACGGCCACCCAAGCGCCTGCTTTATTGACGACAAGAGCGAGCAGGACAAGATACTCTCGCAAAGGCCATACTCTCATTTCTACACGCCGGACAAGCAAACGCTTGATACGGTCAAGCAAGAGAACAGTATGAGCCTGGATGTCGGGTCGGGCGAGCTTGTCTACCTGTGCTACCGCTATCGGCAGGTGGACCAGTACATCGGTGAGCGCACTATGGTGGAGGCAAAAAAGGTCCACTCGCTGAACATCGACATCGACACGATAATGATAAGCGAAGAAGATTCATTGTTAGGTTACGTCAATGAAATGGAAAAGTACGTGAAGGGGCGGTCATACTACATCAACCCCGCCGACATTGACAAGGTGCTGCTTACCGATTACCTTAACAACAAGAAGCAACAGACGATACGGGCGCAGTCCCATTGGTAGAACAAACATGGAGAAGCTTAATATAAAGACGGGAAAGTTGCTTTGCATAAGCACAGCATGCTGATTATCTTTGACGTAGAAGGCGTTTTGCTCAACGCCGAGTACCTTCCAGTTTTGGCGCAGGTGATGGGGCCGGCAAAAGAGAAGGAGATCTGGGACATCACGAATGCCGGCATCAGGGGCGAGATCAACTGGGAAGAGGGGCTCAGGCGCAGGATTTACGCACTGAGGGGCATCAAATACGAAGATGCCAAAAAGTTAGCTGAAAGCCTCCCATTGATGCCAGGAGCAAAGGAGCTGAGCTCTGCGCTGAAAAAGGCAGGGTGGAAAATGATTGCGGTATCCGGCGGCTTTACGATAATCACCGACAGGTTAAAGGCCGATCTTGGGATCGACAAAATATTTTCAAACGAATTAGTTTTCAAGCATGGGAAGCTTGACAACTTGGTGATGCATGTGACTTCAGACAAGGCTGCAGCGGTAAGAGACACGATAAAGGAATGGGGCATCAGGAAGGAAGACATTGTTGTTGTGGTGGACGGGGCCAACGACCTGAAGCTGTTTGCTCTTGCAGGGTTCACGATAGGGTTCTGCCCTGTTGATGTCGTGAGAGAGAAGGCAGATGAAACCATCGACAAGCGCGACCTGAGCCTGCTTTTGCACCTGTTAAAAAAAAATTACGGTGAAGCCGTGCTGATAAACGCGCAAAGCAAAATGCACTAACCGACCCGTTTTTTAACTCCCCTCTTTCAATAACTGCCGTTGTTACAGGTAATCCCTGTCAGGATTTCTGCCGACATCAGGCCACATGACGAGCTTGATGTCGTAATCCTTGAAGGGGCAGGGCAGGAAATCCAGAGCGGGGACATTCTCGTCGTCGCGCACAAGATCGTGTCAAAGGCAGAAGGGCGCATTGTCAATCTTGCCGACGTCAGGCCGTCAAGCAAGGCAGTCAAGATGGGAAAAGAGCATGGCAAGGACCCGCGCATCATGGAACTGATACTGAAAGAATCCGTGCAAATCCTGCGGGCGAAGGACGGCATTATCGTGTCAGAAACAAAGCACGGCCTTGTGTGCGCAAACGCCGGCGTTGACCAGAGCAACGTGGAAGGCGATTCAGCTGTATTGTTGCCCGTTGA
>JAHEZV010000038.1 GCA_023250885.1 Nitrososphaera sp.
CTACCAGAACACCGGCAGCCAAGCCTGCAACGATTGCCTTGTTCATTAGCTAAAGGCATAGAAAAGTGACATATATAAGACTTCTCAGTTGCTGCTAAAGTACTGATTCCATATACTATATACGAGAACTGCATTCCAAACGTCCTATCGTAAGTAGATATCAAGATATAATCACAATATCTTTAACCTGGAAGGCCCGACATCGGACCGTTGCCATTCTTAAGCTCTAAGGGAAAGCCTAGATCCGCCCGCCGGGCGCGGAAGCCAATGCAGGACAACTGGCCTAAGGCGCCTAGGGGCAGATGGCTAAAGTGTACCTACGAAAAGTGCGGCTTTGAATGGCTGTACTTTGGCGGCCGCAACTGGGCGGAGTGCCCAGCCTGCCACTCCACCGTGAAGGTCGCAGTCGCGCAGAGGAACTACAGGGCTAGCTGACAAAGAACGAATCTTCATCCTGCGCGATTGACAGGTCGACCGAGTTCCTGTCACTGTCGTGCACCACCAGCAGCCATTTTTCAATCCCATGCTTTTTGGCCAGCGTCTGCAGGTGGAAGTTCAGCGTATGCAGGTCGCCAAACGATTCTGAATCCATCAGGGCCAGGCTGTCGCTGTAAAGGCTCAGCTTCACTCCTTTTGTTGATTTCTCTATTAGCGCAACATTCACGGGAATCTGTGAACGCCCTAGTAGATTTTAAATGCTGCCTTGACCCTTGCCAGCGCTATAATTCCAGCGGTAACTGTTGCAAGCGCAAGCATTGCAAATGGAAACTCGGGCACATTTCTCACTCCTTGGACCTGCACCTGGTGGTCGCCCTGCGGCACGAAAAAGTCGATGTACATCGTCTTGCCATCGCCCCGGACCGACGCGTCGTGCAGCACGCCGTCCAGCATCACAGTAACGGTTTGCTTCTGCGAGAGCTGCGGTATCGTGAGGTTCAGCGCTCCACCGTTTGGAGCATAGGGCCTGACCCCAAACGCTATGCTGTCTGTCGAGTTTTCATACCGCATGCTGCTTATCTGTGCAACTGCGTTCAGGTTGTATGGAATAAACCCACCCTCGCCTGTTTTTATAGTAGTTATTGGGGCGTCATAGTCAAGGCCGGCGCAGCTATAGTAGAGCACGTCCTCTCTTATTGCAGGATCCGGCAAGGCAGTGAATTCCAGTTCTTCTCCAGACTTGATTACAGGGATTATGTTACTCTTGACAGTTTCGAGCTGCGACTTGTGATCCGGGCTGTGGATTCCGGCAAACACGCTTACGTTGTATGCATCAAACGGGCCGATGTTCTTTATCGTGCCGACAAACGCCCTTTCTTCTCCAACTGCCATGCTGCCATAGCTGAGGACAAGCATGCTGTTGTAATTTGGAACTTTAGATTCCTGTACTTCCATTATGAAGGGCTCGCTGGCATTCACGCCGCGGTCTAGCACAAATTTAAATGGCGAATCCGTGAGCGGCCAGATTACCCTGCCATACGTTGGCGTCTGCATGGTTCTGCCGTCGTCAGTCACTACGCCTACCTTAACCTGCACAGGCGTCGAGGCAAAGTTCCTCACGGTTCCGACGACGTTGACCCTGCCTTCTGAATCCAAGAAGGACGATTTCAGGATTATTACGGGACTGTCGAAAGCGAAAGCGGTTGTAAATAGAGAGAATACGAAAACTAGCACAACTGCACATGCAGCCAGTATATGCATATAGGATAGTACCGTATGTGCAAAACGACAATTTAAATCAGCCCCCAGCGTTTTCGCCGCTGAACCTGAGGCTGTCCTGATACACGTCTATCAATTCATTTATTACGTCGTCGTAGTTGACGTCATGCTTTTTTGTGTGCATCATGTCGCTCATTATAGAGGTCAGCCGCTTGTATGTCTGGTCGTCGATGTTCAGCGTCTTCATTCACTTAGGTGCAACTCTTGTAGGTATTTAATTTATCAAATCAAGAGCGTGGTAAGGTACATCACCAACATGCCTACTGCAAGGCCGGCTATGACCGGCCCCTTCAGGAGCTTGCCGCCGCTTGAGCGGCTGACAAACCTGCCTATTACCACTACCACCTGGAACACAGCTCCGGCCCCTATCGCAAGGAATACTATGGACGCAACAGGCGACGCCACGAACCCGCCTATCCATGTGCCCAGTATTGCTGGAGCTCCGGCAATGATCCCGAGCGCCACCAGGTAAGCGATTTTTGGCTTTTCTTTTGCCATCGGCGCCACTATGGCCAGCCCTTCTGTAGTGTTGTGCAGTGTAAATCCCACTATTAGGAATGTGCTGAGCGCCACTTCTCCCACCACCATCGCCCCGCCTATGGCAAGGCCCTCGCCCAGATTGTGCAGGCCGATCCCTATTGCGACCATCAACGCGATTGCAAACGACCCCTGGATGACCCGCCCCTTGGCGCCGTCTACCAGCCTGTCGGACACGTACATCAGAGCGAGGAAGGTCACTAAGGCGGCTGTAGTTATCATTACTTGGCCATTGAACGCGCCGGCGACGTTTTCAAGCGATATTTCATTTGCTTCGACCAGCGCGTCGATGCCAAGGAACAGTAACAGTCCGGCCGTAAGGCTGAGGAAAAAGCTGTATTTTGGCTGCGAAAGCCTCCTGATGAACGGGTACCACAGCAGCCCTATCATCACTGGGATGACGCCCACGTACGTGCCGAGGAGAGCAAAGAGCGAGACCCTTCCGGCATCCGGCTGTGGTGTAGGAGTAGCTGCCGCCACCGCCTTTGCAAACCTTACACCGTCTGATGTTGTCACCCCTATTTCGTAGGGCAGGCCTTTAATCCACTGGAACGGGATTACCACCTTGGCTTCTGCAAACCTCCCCAGCGTTTTTGAAGGTTCTACCGCGGCGGGAACTATCCTGTCATTGACGTCTGCTTGCGCGATCTCGACAGCCTGCGGGCCGGTGTTCCTGATGTGGGCAGCAATCCTGCCATCCAGAAACTCGATCCTTTCTATGCTGACATCTGGCAAGGGCGTGCCGATGTTAAGCAGCCCGTTGCCGGGCCATAGTAGAAACCCCACCATTGCGCCCAGCACTACTAGCGGGATTATTGCGCTTGCAATCATCTTGGCTGACAGACGCTCTTTCGCTGGCTCCAAGCCGATCACTCCTTGACAAGGAACATGCCGGTCCAGCCCTTCTCCGCAAACTCGGTCTTGTGTGCATGGAACATGTACTGGCCCGGATACTGGTAAGTGAATTCAAGTATCGCACGCTCGCCCTGGCTCATTGTCACCATGTCCGTATAGTCGTCAGGCTCCATGTCTGTGCCCGTCCTGTAGAGGTGGTAGAGGTTGCCGTGCAGGTGGAAGTTGTTTATCTGGTCAAACTCTAGTATGTTTACAAGGTAGACACGCACCAGCCTGCCCTTTTCTATCTCGATCGGGTGGTGCATGTAGTAGAAGGGAACACCGTTGACCGTGTAAAAGTTGTTTTCACCATCAGAGTCGGTGTCATAGCCGTTCATCATCATCACCATTTCGTCTGCATCTGGTCTCGGCGTCTTGGGATCTACAATGTATACGCCATACAGCCCGTGAGAAATGTGTTCTTCGAGCGGCTGCACGTGGCAGTGGTACAGATGCAGACCATATGGCTCTGCGTAGAATTCGTAGATGAACTGGCCTCCGGGGTTGATCGTTTCAAACACGCCGTCCATCTCTGCGCGGTGGATGCCGTGGAAGTGCATCGAGTGTGGATGGGTCCCGTTGTTGATGAGGTGGATCCGTATCAGGTCGCCCTCGGTTGCGCGGATTGTTGGCCCGGGGATAGTCCCGTTAAAAGTCCATACGTTGTAGTGGACGCCCGGCGAGATCTCCATAGTTTGCCTGTCATCCGCGATCATTGTAAATTCCCGCAAAGTCGTCCCGTTTGGAAGCGTTGACACCCGCCCGTAGTTAAAAGTGCGCAGATATTTCATCGGCTCAATTCCGGTGCTTGCAGACCCACTCGACCCGGCAGGATCAAGCACGTCGCCGGTTGTCTGGTAATAGCCCATCCCGCGGCTGTTTACTGCTTTTTCTTCATCATTCTGGGCGTTTGCATAAAGCGAGGAAATTGCCAAGATGCTGCCTACAAGGGCAACTGCTATGGCTGATATTAGCAATAGTTTTGGGCTGAACAAACAAATGAACCCGGGTACCGGTATGTTAGCCTATGTAATAAATGTTAGCCTAGGCTAACATTATTAGCCGACTCTAATTCAAGTGAGAGGTTTATTTTAAGAGTGTTGCTATTGCAATAGAGCATGCAGCGATACATGGTGCACCTGCAGAACAATTCGCACACTCCGAAGGACGTCGCTTCTCTGCTGTATAGGGCAAGGGAGCTTGTCGAGCCTGAAGTTATTGTCCGCGATGTCAGAGTATCCAAAAAATACATTGAACTTGACACAAGCCTGCCTGACGGTGTGGACGTGGGCGGGCTGGTAAGTAGGCTTGCTGCGATATCGCCAATGGCAAGCTACGAGCACATAGTAGAGCGCCACATGGACAAGGACAAAGCAATCGAACACGCGGTGAAGCTGTTCGATGACGAAAAATACTGGGGAGCTCATGAGGCCCTCGAGTCGGTATGGAAGGGCGCAGACGGAAATGAAAAAAGCATACTAAATGGCATCATACTCGTAGCCGCGGCGTTTGTGCATGATGAAAAAGACGAGCCAGAGATCTGCCTGTCAATTTTGGAGCGGGCCAGTAAAAAGCTGAAGAAGACCGGAAGGATGTATTATGGAATCGATGTCGACAGGATCGCAGACCTGATCTCAAAAATAATCAATTCAGGCAGGATAGAGCGTTTCACGATTTGATGGCGCGGGCGACTGCGATGACTGAAGTGCTAATCGCAGAGAGCACGAGGAGCGAGGTGCCAAACATCATTACCGACTCTGCCCCTGCGAGCTCGGCAAGTGCAACTGCGACAATGCTTGTAGCCCACGAACATGCCAAGACAATTTTTGCCCTTGACATGTTCCACTGCCTTTTTCTGCTGGCGATGCCAAGCGCAGCTCCAAGCGGGGCAAAGTAAAGCAGGCCGACAAGCGAACTGGCAGTAATTCCAGATGCCACTATTCCAAGCTCGCTGCTAAATGCTAACGAGTCATAGATAGAAGCGCTGAGGGCAAGTATTCCGAGCAGAGGGTAGATCAGAGTTCTCACAGTATTTTGAAGCCAGGGCGTCTGCCTTTCATAACTGGCGACAGACGGACTGAACGAATAGTACCACGTGTTGAACACGTTCATGAAGCTGCTTCCTGCTGACGTCTTGAGCGCAATGCCGTCCCTGAACAGGCGCAGCTGCTGCACCTGCGGGGCCAACTCGCTGCCAAACGCGGCCGTTGCGATGAGGCAGCCGCTCTGCGTCTGGTTTCCGCTAGACGAGCCGGGGCCTGACGTCTTCAGGACCGTCATGTCGGAAGTGTACTGATCAGAATCTGCCACGAGTGAATATCTGACAGTCTTGTACGTCTGCATTTTTTCGGTAATTGCGATTCCAAAAGGCGCTTCAGAGCCGGCTGTAATGTTAGAGCTTCCAGGGCCGGCTTCCGCCAAGGCATTGCCGATGGCTATCACCTTGCCATCCTTGTCGTAAAGTGTTGCTATCATTATCGCGTTGGTCGCGGTTTCTTGACCCTCATTTCCCGCGTTCGCATTGATGTAGTACGTGCCCAGCAGATCCAGCCTAGAGTTTGACGATATGATTTTCAGCTGTTTTTCCTTCGGTTCCGTTGTCTGGCCCGTGGCCGTCATCGTAAAGTTTGCCACAATGTCGACCGTCTTCTGGTCGATGTACAGTATTTCAAACGGCGATGACTCGCCCGGATTTATCACATGCATTGCAGGGACCCTGGAAAATTTTTCGAGCAGGTTGCCTTCCTTGTCGTAAAATGAAGTCGTGACAAACACGTTCTTCATTGCAGTGTCAGAATCATTCTTGATCTCGCCAAGGATGTGCATGACCTTGGTTTCGTCTACATAGGAGAATTGGTTATGGAAGGAAAATTCCGCATATGCCTGCTGCATAACCGAAAGGGTCAAAACAACAGCGATGACTACCGGCAACAACCGCACATGTTGTTTGGACAGCAATGGTTATTTAAAAACACCGGAGCGCGCAGAATAGATATTAGGACGAAGTACCCTACCTGTCAGAAACATTGCCAGAGATATCAGTAATAGCTGGGCCGGCTTCGTCTGATCTTGCAGACAAGATTGCAAAGCGGCTCGGCGCGCACCTGGTGTCGGCTGAACTGAGGGTATTTTCAGACGGCGAAAGCAAGATCAAGATGGGCAGGGCTGGAAAGATCTGCGTCATTGTCCAGTCGACGTATCCTCCCACCGACACCCACCTCATGCAGGCGCTCATGCTGTCAAAAAAGTGTGCTGACGACGGCTCCCGCGACGTGTGCGCAGTCATTCCCTACCTTGCCTACGCCCGGCAGGACAGGGCGTTTCTGGAAGGCGAAGTGGTGAGCATCGCCCTTGTTGCAAAATTGCTTGAAGCGGCAGGGGTCAGGCATGTAATAACAGTCGATATTCACAGCCAGCTTGCCATGTCCCATTTTGTAAGCGTCCAGAATGTTTCATCAATCCCGATCTTAGCGGACCATGTGTCCCGGATGAAGCTGCACAGCCCGGTCGCGGTGTCGCCGGACGCAGGCGGCGCAGACAGAGCAAAAGAGTTTGCAAAGCGCCTGAAGGCTGACTTTGTCGCGCTGAAAAAATCGCGCGACAGGACGACCGGCGAAGTAATGGTCGACGAAAAGCTAGATATCGACGTTTCCGGCAGGGACGCAATACTTGTGGACGACATGATAAGCAGCGGCGGAAGCATAGTCAAGGCTGCGGAATTACTGCGCAAAAAGGGGGCCGGCAAAATATACGCAATGTGTGCCCACGCGCTCTTGATAGGCGACGCTGCTCAAAAGATCAAGGCAGCTGGTGTGCAGAACATTATCGCCACCAATTCTGTCCCCGGCGAGTACGCCAAGGTGGACCTGAGCCCGGCCATAGCAGAAACCATCAAGTCCCGCTATAGCTCAGCATAAATTTGGCAGGCATTATCATAGCGCCAGCAGATGGCAAACATGCAGCTTGTTTTCTTGGGCACCTCGTCGGCCGCCCCGACTATTGAGCGAGGGCTGTCCTCCATAGCCCTCATGAGAGGGAGTGAGCTGTTCTTGTTCGACGCCGGCGAGGGGATGCAGCGCAACTTCATCAAGGCCGGCCTTGGCATGAACAGAAAGATGAAGATTTTCATTAGCCACATGCATGCAGACCACTGCGTAGGGCTGCTTGGGCTGCTCCAGACGATGGCCCTGCAGGAAAGGGAAAAGAGCATCGACGTTTACGGCGAGCCAAGAGTCAAGGAATTTCTGGAAGAAAACATGCGCATAATTAACTTTGGGCTGACTTTTGATGTACATGTCCACACTGTAGAAAAAGAAGGCATCGTACTCAAGGAAGAGGAGTACCAGGTTACATGCTGCCAGGCTTTACATTCAATCCAGTCCCTTGCGTACTGTCTTGAAGAGTTTGACAGGCCAGGCGCCTTTGATGTCAAGGAGGCAAAGAAACTTGGAATACCAGAGAGCGAGCTGTACAGCAAGCTCCAACACGGGCATGACATAGTCTACGAGGGCAGGAAGATCAGGTCAAGCCAGGTAGTCGGGCCGCCGCGCAAGGGGAGAAAGATAGGAATCTCCGGCGATACAAGGCCGACTGAAAAGCTTGCAAAATTCTTCAGCGGGTGCGACGTGCTGGTCTTTGAGTCAACCTATAGCCAAGACAAGCAGCAAAAGGCGATCGAAAACTGGCATTCTACTGCGACAGAAGCGGCGACAATAGCCAGGAAGGCAGGCGTCGGCAGGCTATTTTTGACGCACTTCAGCGCGCGGTACGACGAAATCTCCATGCTCGTAAAAGAGGCAAGCGCCATCCACCCAAGTGTTGAAGCGGCTGAGGACCTGAAGACAGTAGAGGTCCCGTACGCCTGATGCTACAGAAGTAGTTCATGAAAATAGATTCTCGAAAACAGGGCAAAATTGATAAGCACATTTCATGTTATTATGCTTGAATGTTCTATAACATTCAAAGCGAAGATTGATGTGGCGCAGCGGTTGGGTGCTGGTTCTTTCTTCTTTGGCATTTTCAGTTTCATACGCGTTTGTTGAGTATTACGTCATCAGGGAAACTGCACTGGGCTACATCCCCGTTTTGTTTTCGCTCGTTTACCCATACCACTTTGCCATGGCCTCGGTTTTTGGGCTGGCAGCATATGGCCTGCTGCGCGCCAACGTTGGTATGAAGGGACTTGTCACTCCGGGAAAGGTGCAAGGAGATCAAGGCAATTTTGGGAATCTGACATAGCGCGACAGATCCCCTGCATCGTTAATGCCGTCAAGCTGGTCCGCATTCAACATCAGGTATGCCGCCTTGAATTTTGGATATGCCTCCTCACACGAGAATAGAGTCATGACTGTGTCGCCATGATCAAGCCAGAACCCCTGGCAGGGCTCATGTCCTCTTACTATTGCCTTAGTGCCTGATGCCAGTAGCCATCTGCGCGAAATGCCGCTTCCAAAGTGCCTGCCAAGGCCCCTCCTAGACATCTCCCAGCCCTGCTCGGTGTCGATTTGCCGCGGGTCGTTCCACAGCAGCTCTTCAAGCACCTTGCTTCTGACGTGGTTTTCCTGTGCAGTGGCTATCGACTCCCTGAAGTTGGCGATCACCGCGTCTTCTGTAGGAAGCCCGCCGTGTACCAGTAAAATCTTTTGCCGGACTACCGTCGCAAGCGTGAGCGTTTTGAACATCGATAGCAGCTTTTGGTGGATCACTTTGCCGCGGCCTCCAAAGCGCTCCTCGATTTCATATGGCAGGTCGTGGGACGAAAACGGGAACTCGGCTGGCGCTTCGTGGTTTCCCCGCATGAGCACTACCGAGTCAGGGTACGTGCCTTTCAGGTGGCACGCCGCGTACATTACGCCCACAGAGTCGCTTCCCCTGTCGACATAGTCGCCGAGAAACACGAGCTTGTTCATCGGGTTCGACAGGAACTGCTCGTATCTTATTTCTGAAAGGATCCGGAGGAGCGACTTTGAGTCGCCGTGTAAGTCGCTAATGACTGCTAGATTTTCCAGCTCCTGTATTTCCACCAGCCCGCCGCTGACCTTGCCGCCTGCAATGCTTTTTTTCTGCCTTTCTGCCTGCAGCGCGCCTGCCGCCTGCGCTATTTTCTGCAGAAAATCAGACGCGCTAGCATTTGCCGCGGACTGTCCCAGTTGCAACAGGATACTGATCTGGCGGGGTGGTTAAATGTATTGTATGTAGGATGCATCTGTCGAGAGAAAGGACCATTTTCGTATGTTACCAGTTCTTCATGCAATTGAGGAACAGGTACGGCAGGAATGCCATATTCACAGATGGTGCTCAATGGTACAATGAGGCGTGGGTGGGTGGTTGAGCGGGTGGGTGGTTGAGGCTCGAGCATCATGTATATGGTACTGAACCGAAGAACCTGAAGGAGCGGTTTATCCAGCAAGCATGTCATAGACAGGACGGAGTGTTTTGATGACCATTTTCCATGTAGAAAGGAAGGTTGTAACAGGGGGCATGTATGGAACTGGCTGAAATTATTCCTACTGTACCTGCATATGAGAATAATGGGAATAATGGGAATGGACAGAGTACGGTTCATGACATTCTTGGTGAATGATGGTGGTTAAGTTAACAGAGCCGTTTCACTCTCAATAACAATATAACACACCGGTACACAAAAAATTGATGTTGGAATTTGAGGATGCGTGGCTCGAGGTGAGGGCCTGCGCAGGCAGCGGCCAGGCAGCGGCTATTGAGGAGCAGATGCTCGAAGTGTCCGCCATTTCAGAAATTCTCGAAGCCGCAGCAAACACAAACAAGCACCGCGGGATGTGGGACTATTCTCGCCGGCTTTACAAAGGTGAAATAGAGACGATAGAGGGCGCGCTTGACCTCGCGAAAACGGCCGAGGACAGCAGATCCATCTCGTATTCAGTCAACGTAACGTACAAGGGATCGTGCTATACCCTCACGATCTTTGCAATCAAGAGAAGCCAGTAACATATTTATTGAAATGGAGAAGTCTTGTGTCCTACGTATCGCTATGGTGATTAACGAGGAATTACTGGCAGCCAGGAAAAAGGTTGCTGAAAGGCGGCCCAAGTTCATCAGGCAGGAGAGTTGGAGGTACGACAGGCTAGCCGAAAACTGGAGAAAGCCTAAGGGCAAAGACAACAAGATGAGGAAACAAAAGGCAGGAGTGCCGGCATTAGTCAAGGTCGGCTACAGGGGCCCGAGAGTGGCAAGGGGTCTCCACCCGTCAGGCTACACAGATAATGTCGTTCACAATGTGGCCGAGCTAGCAAAACTGGATCCTAAGAAGGACGCGGCGAGGCTTGGACACACAGTAGGCAAGAGGAAGAGGATAGAGATTATCGCCAAGGCAAACGAGCTTGCCATCAAGGTGCTCAACGCCGGCAAGCTCGCGCGAAAGAATGAAGAAAAGGAGAAGAAGAAATAATGGTAGTTAACATTGCAAAAAAGCGCGAGCTTGTGGCGAGGATTCTTGGCGTTGGAGCCAACAGGATCCGCTTCGAGCCAGACAGGCTTGAAGACGTTGCCGACTCTATTACGCGTGAAAACATACGCTCTCTTGTAAAGAGCGGCGCGATATGGACAGTCCAGCCAGTGGGAACCTCAAGGGGCAGGGCGATGGAAAAGCGCTCGGTCTGGAAGGTTCATGGCAAGGGCCCCGGCTCAAAGAAGGGCAAAAAGACTGCAAGGGTCGGCAAGAAGGAAGTCTATGTCCTCAGGGTAAGGTCTATGCGCTACCACCTCAAGGTCCTCAAGCAGCGGAAGGACATCACCAACGAAATCTACTGGCAGCTTTACAAGAAGGCCAACGGTGGCCAGGTAAGATCGCTTGCGCACCTGCGCGAGCTGGTAAATGAAGCAAGGTCCCACTAGCGCAATTTCGCAAGGTTTGCCCTGCATTCTGCAAAGTCAGGCATTTCGTCGCCCCTAAAGCGCAAACCCTCTTTTTTCAGCAACTCCTTTTTCCTTGCCTTGCCAAATGCGTAGCCGCCTATTTTGCCATTGGACATGACGACCCTGTGGCATGGAACGACAATTGGGTTTGGGTTATTGTTCAAAATCCTGCCAATTGCGCGCGACGCGCGCGGGTGCCCAAGGAGCCTGGCGATGTCGCCGTACGTCGTGATCTTGCCTTCCGGGATTCTGACAAGTATATCGTAAACATCGCTTGCCTTTAGCTGCTTGTGCATACACATTTGGCGGCAAACATGTATTTCAAAATAGCGCTATAGCTTGTAGATTTCAAGGCCGGTTTCTTCTGCCATTTTCATTATCCTGTCTTTCTGGCTTCCAAGACCTTTGCTGTCTACAACAATGTGCGTTACTTTCTCCACGCTCTTTCCGATCATCTGGTCCAGCATCTGTTCGTCAATAGCTTCAAGGTTATGCTTTGACGCCACCGCTGCCAGCCCAAACTCTGATTCGAGCAGCAGCTTGTTGAACTTGCTTGGGTAATGCGTGCCGCCGAGCGCGACCCCTACCTTTTTGCAGCGGTCAATACCGTTATCAAGCATGCCAAGCAGCGTTCCGCACATTACTCCTGCGGCATTTCTGTCGCCCCACTGCTTTTCTGACGAACCCAGCTCCACAAACAGGACGGGCTTTTTCAGCGACGTTGGGCCGTGGTGCGTCGCTTCTATGATCACGTCATATCCCGGGACCTTGCCCTTGGCACCAGTTATCGCTTTCAGGTACGCTTTCTGCAGGCTTGGGTACGATATCGCTATTTCCTTCGGGTTTCCACCATAAGGGTTGTCTGCGAAGTTGCCGGTGCAGTGGCAAGTGAGCGTTGGAATCTGGATGTCTGACCTGTGTTTTGAGAGGAAGATGAAGGAGCTGGCGTCCGGATAGGCTTCGTCAAGACTTTCCAAAGTCAGTAGGCTGCCGGGAGCAATGTAAAGCTGGACGTTTTTGTTGCGCGGCGACCTGTAGGATTTGCCGTCGCTTGCAAACCCTGCGCTATCCTTGAGGTAGTCAGTCATTGTCACTCCTGCCAAATCCTGGCTTGAGGCTACGAGAATGTGGTTATCCAATCCAGAGTGCCTGCGAACATTTGTAAATTTAGCCTTGTCGCATGTTAAAGAGAGGTAAAATCAGCAAAAGGAACACGTAATGGCGTCTAATTCCATGATTCGACCCCGGCCTATTTAAGCCCTGAAAATCAAGGGTGCAGCGCGGCAAGTGTTAGGCGTGAATATGGTAAAAGCCTTTTATCATAGTCCTACGACAAGTGTCTAATGTTAACCGCAGCATGCAAAGACGCTGGTTTTGAATGTGATTATGTGGCCAAGGGAAACACGGAAGAAGAATTACTGAAAGACGTGGCACAGCATGCCATAAAGGTTCACCGTATGCAGGAAAGCGACATGACGCCGGAAATGATTCAGAAAGTCAAGTCTATAACCCACGCATTGCAATAATCACATCCTTTATTTTTTTAAAGATTTTTCCGGCTGGTGCGGCGGGTACTAATCCTTCAAGCCATAAGTTTCATGATATTCCTTCCGATGTCTGTTACAAACAGCAAGATCAAGCGCCTTTCCGTCCGATTCAAGGACGCAACCGCAAGGGAACGTTTGGGCTTGCATCGATGTCCTTAACGCGCGCACATCTATTAATATTTTGGTTCGGCGGGCGGATTACTTTTATAAGTCCTATTGAAAGGGAAAGGCGCCTTTTGTCCCGTTCAAACAACGGTAAGATGCCGGCAAAAAGGATTAAGCTGGCTTTACAAGAAGCGTTGGCTATCCTTGGCGAAACTGCGGTATATGTGATAATATTAGATATGGAAGACCTTGGTATCAAGCTTAAAGAAGGAAATTTCTATTCTTTAGCAGAAATTGAGGCTGCGGTTAGAAAGATGTTTGGTGAAGATGCAACGATATTGATAATGGCAATGCTTCGCAAGAAGTTGGACGAATCGGATCAGAGGTAGTGCGGCGGAGTGTCAAAGATCATGTTGGAATGCCTGTTTTGATTCGTCATACTTCTAGGTCTTTCTTGTGCGGATATTCGCAGTTGCAAATAGGGTTATTGCAGTAGTATACTATTCCTTCGATAACAAGCTTTGAAGCAAAAGAACGACCAGTTAAATCCATAGCTAGCCCGCAACACGGGCACGCTGGTCTGTCCTTGTTCCTGATCGAATCAGATGACAACCAACTATCACTTGCAATCCATAGAGGATGATAACTTTATCATTTGGATAAATAATTGGACAGGAACTTGATAGGCTATATTCTAATTCCTCATAAACTTCAACCCTCGATTTTGATAAGTTAGGTGACAATACTTCTAACGTCGTTGAATTCGAAACTGGAAAGTGCGGGAGCCCTTAATGAGGTAGTATTTTGATTGGCAATAACTGTGTTTTCAGCTACAACTGGTCCCCGGAATGTCCACCGAATAAGTCTTGGTAGTAGGTCTCTCCAATGCTACCAAGGACATCCGGGAAGAGCCTCTCGTGCAATTTTGTCTGGAATAATTATAGATGTGGTTTTATTGATCATCAAACCAAATTCAAGCTAGCAGAAGGAGCACTTCCAAACAAGCGTTTTGAAATTCGTGGAGGAAGTTTTTCGAGACAGTCATATTCCAGAACTTCTTATACAGTTCCTACGGCAGGAGATTTTGAAACACGATTAACTATTTTCAATTCAGATTTTGACCATACATTAACTCGTATTCAACAGCCTACGGGTCAAACGGTCATGCACCAGAACCTTCCGCCAAGTAAATTTATAAATTGCATCAGGCCTCCGCATACCTAATAAAATGAGCGATAGGGTAAACGATGCTCAAGAGGAAGAAATGAGCGTCGAGGATGCCAAACTTGATGACAATAATCAGGATTCTATAGAAGCTGGGAAAAAGTCTGCTGCACAGCAGGTCGAAGAGCTGGAGTCCGAAAAAGATGAACAGGCGCCAAAAGCGGAAGCGGCGGGTCCACCGGCAAAGCCCCAGCAGGCTACGCCGGCGAGCGATTCCAAGTTCTTTGCGATACGCACAACGGGTGGGCAGGAGCGGGTCGTGGCAGGCCAGATTCAGGTGAGGGTAAACGCCAAA
>JAHEZV010000086.1 GCA_023250885.1 Nitrososphaera sp.
ACATTGATTATTAGTTGCGGCTTGAACACCTGCCCAAAGAACTTGTAGGTAATGATCAGGTGGTAGGCAAACGGCGCGTATCTTAAATCCAAAACACGTCTGCAAGCGACGGGAAGGGGTCTATGCCGGCGCCTAGCCTGTAATATGTCCATAGAATTTCAGCGACGAACCAAAGCGAAAGCCCTGCTGCAAGCACCGCATACGTCCTGCCATTCAGTCCGTCCGGTTTCTGCGGCCATGCCATCCCGAGCGACATGCCCAGTACGACGGCGGCAGCTGCGTTTGTCGTCCGTTTGAGAAGAACGGCTTGCTTTCGTTGCCAGGCAAAATGATGAAAGAATTTGCGATGGCGATCGACACGATACGGGTCAGGACAAGGTTTCTGCTCACCCACGCCGGATCGAATGAATTAATTTGATGCATCTACTCCATCATTTTTTTCCAGAATATTGTTGATCTTCAAGGCCGGAAGGCTGGGATCAATGCCAACATCCACTTTAATATGCTTGAACAAATTCTTGTAGACAAGGTCTAATAGAGGTTCAGTGCCCTCGCCAAGAAGGTCGCCCAGTACCGCCGCGAACTTGTTGAAGTCAAAACTGTCCGGCCCCATCTCAAAGCCCACCTTGTTTAATTGCCACGAGAGCGTCTGCATGGCCGATTTCCCAAGGGAATTGAGGGTTTGTTCCGTGGACTTCCAAGGGGCTTTGCTGGCATCCATAACCATCGCTCTTTGTCCCACTGCATATAAAAATAGTTGTCAACTTTTAATAGACAACATGGCTGCCTCGACAGAAGATAAGAGCATGAATTCTTTTATGAATGAGCTGCCATTGGTTAGTGTGGGAGAAAGCGGGATAGACGACGATCCGCGTTTTCAGTGCAACATATGTGGTAACAGGGCGGACTTTGTGGTGCAGCTTGAGGTGGTCAAGGAGAACATGAAATACAACGCCCTGCACATCGAGCAGATGCCGTTTTACCTCCGCAAGGCTCACGGATATGTCTATAAAAAGATGCAAAGAAGCATAGAACTTAAAGATTATCTCACGGAAACAATAAAGGGAAAGCAGTAGATGCCTAAGAGAAAGTTTAGCACGCTTGAAGAGTTCAAGGCCAACCTCCACAAGGAAGGCGCCACGCTCGTCGAGTTTTCAGGCGCCAAGGTACCCTGCATACTTCTCAGCCAGAAAAAGTACGAAGAAATGCTGCAAAAGGCGTATGGCAAAAAGATGCGGGCAGACACCTTGCTCGACATTTTCTACGACGGAAAGGACGTCTTTGTGGACGTGCAAGTCAAGTTCCTCGATGCTGACTTTGAAGAGAACTATTTGTTCTATGCAAACGACATGATCGAGTTCTTTGAAACGCTGGCAGAGAGCGGACTGATCTCGCTTGCACCCGACTCATCGGCATACACAAATTCGCAGAACGTGTTCATCATTCAGCTGCCAAGAAAAGACGCCGCTGAAAAGGCCCTTGAAATGATCAAGGCCAACGCAAAAAAGCACGGTTAATAACACATTCTTGCGCAATGTGATCTGATGGAGCATCGCAAAAAACCACCTACGGAAAAGATCGAGAACCAGGAAGTGCCACCTGAAATTGACACTCACTTCCAGATGTACGGCAAGCACGCCTGGGAGGTAGAGTACGGCGAGCGGTGCCCAACGTGCAACAAGAGGATAGACGAGTTTGGATTTTGCGCCTGCGGCAGCAGTCAATAACAAAGAATGCGACGGCCGGGATTTGAACCCGGGTTACCAGATTGGCAATCTGATGTCCTAGACCAAACTGGACGACCGTCGCACGCAAACTATCGATACTACAACGTTATTTAAAGCGTACGTGCTACACAAGTAAAATTATCGTAGAATACCCTCTGCTTTCGGTGACATAGTCACCTTCAACTTCTTCCACCACTGCCGTGAGGGAAATGAGATCGCGTTTCTGGCAGTTCTTGGCGTCAATGATGATATAGTCGTCAAGAATGTCTGCGCCCTTCATGCTTTCCTTGCTTAATGAAAAATTAATAGGCGAGCTGGAGCTGACAAGCAGGAGCTGATCCTTCTGGTAGTTGCCAACCCGCGCAAGCCTGCCTGGCCGCGGCGTCGCCTTGATGTTCATCCTTATCTCTCCAATAGGGTGCGTGGTGTAGCGGCTCATCTTGCTCACAAATATGTCGAAATTGAATGGGTAGCTGGCGGTGTTTTCTGCCATCTTGTTCACGCCGTCGTTCATGACAATGTCGACCTTTTTGATCGTGTTCCCGTATTTCGCCATCCAGTCGTTGGTTGTTTTTACAATGCTGCTTATCGCGGCCTTTCTCCTTGCAGTTTCCTGTTCGCCCAGCTGGTAGCGGTCGACCCAGTCCATGTAGTCGTGGCTGATGTCTGTTATGAACTCTGTGCAGGTGTTCTGGTAGTCCTCGATGCTGGTGGCCCGCTCAGAACCAGTGTCTGCGGCAAACATCAACATTGGTGGTGCAAGCCATCATAAAAACGTGAACTACCTGGAAAGGAGTTCTGCCATCTTTTTTGCATGGTATGTGATTATCATGTCGGCGCCGGCCCGCTTGATAGACGTGAGAAATTCAGTCATTACCGCGTTCTCCTCTACCCATCCATTCATGGCTGCCGCCTTGACCAACGCGTACTCCCCGGAGACGCTGTAGGCACATATCGGCAGGTTGGTCGCCTGCCTTGCCTTGTAGATCAGATCAAGGTAGGGTATGGCGGGTTTTATCATCACGATGTCAACACCTTCGGCAATGTCAGTCTCTATTTCGCGCATTGCCTCTTTTGCATTTGAAAAAGGCATCTGGTACGTCCGCCTGTCGCCAAATTCTGGTGCCGAGTGAGCCGCATCGCGGAAAGGCGCGTACAGTGGAGACGCCTGCTTTGCCGAATAGCCCATTATCGCGACGTCTGTAAACCCTGCAGCGTCAAGCCCTTCGCGTATCGCCTGCACCTGCCCGTCCATCATGGCTGAGGGCGCAACAATGTCTGCGCCGGCCCTTGCATGGCTGACCGCAACCTTTGCAAGGGTGTCGATGCTCCTATCGTTGTCTATTTTCTTGTTCACAACAAGCCCGCAGTGTCCATGCGTCGTGTACTGGCACAAACAGACGTCAGTTACTATCGCCACCTTGATGCCAAACTGCTTGCGCACAAGTTCAATCGACTTTTGGACTATGCCGCGGCCGTCAAAGGCTGAAGTTGCTTCTGCGTCCTTGCGGGATGGCAGGCCAAAGAGGATCACTGCGGTAATGCCGAGGTCCTGAATGCGGTCTACCTCGCCGGCAAGCCTCGAGAGAGGCAATCTCTGTATGTCTGGCATCGAGCCAATTTCTTCCGGCTTTTTCAGCCCTTCCTGGACAAATACTGGCGCTATCAGGTCCTTGGCTGAAAGGCGGGTCTCCTTGAGCAGGTCTCGCACTGCCGGAGTGGTCCTCAGGCGCCTGAGCCTGACATTTGGAAAAGCGTTACTGTTGCTCCTTTTCTTCATACTTGAACAACTTGGCTACTATTTTCATCAGCTCTTCGCTTTGGCCTTCCTCTATTTCCCTTCTCAGGTTGTTCATGGGGGTTGAAAGGACGCCTTCAACAATGGCGTATGAAAGCTGCTCCACCACCCTTGCTTCTTCCGGCTCGAGCGTTCTGCCAAGCGTCGCTAACGCCTTTTTCAATTCCCGGTCCCTTATCGTGTCGACGTTCTTGAACACTGATATGACGACTGGCTCGGCTTTCATCCTCTTCATCATCATATCGACCGACCTCATTTCGCCGTCGATCAGCTTCTCCGCAGAATTGATCTCTTTCATGCGTGAGCGCATGTTCTTGCCGACAAGTTCGGCAATCTGGTCCATGTTTACGAGCTTGACGCCGTGGATGGTCGCGACTCTTTCATCAACTGTCCTTGGGTTTGAAAGGTCAAAGATCATCATGCCTTCGCGCCTGTTCTTCATGGCGTTCTCTATCCTTTCAACAGTAAGAAGGCGGTACGGCGCAACCGTCGCGGTGAATATCAAGTCAACCTTGCACAGCATTTCAAGCGCACCGTCAAACGGGATTGGGGTTCCGGCCACCGTTTCGGCAAAGCACTGGGCCCTTTCGGGAGCCCTGCTCGCGACCATAAAGTCGACGTCGCGCCTCTTGAGCACTTTTGCGACAAGGCTTGCTGCCTCGCCCGTCCCTATCAACATTATCGTCTTACCCTTCAAGTCGTCAAAGTATTCCTCGGCAAGGTTCACCGCGACGGACGCGATTGAAACGTTGCCTTTGTTTATGCCTGTTGCAGTCCTGACCCTGCCTCCAATCTTGAGCGCCCTGTCAAATATCAGGGACAGATTTGTGCTTGCATAGCGACCAGAGCGGGAAAACTCTAGGGCGCGCCTTACCTGGCCCAGTATTTGATCTTCGCCCACTACAAGCGAGTCAAGTCCTGATGCAAGCTTCATCAGGTGCATCACCGCTTCCCTGCCACTGCTGATTTCAACATTTGCAAAGTCCTTTTCAGGCAGTCCGACTGTCGAGGCCCACTCCTCGAGCAGCCTGCCCTCGTCAGGGTCTCTTGCCGCTGCAAACACTTCAACCCTGTTGCACGTCTGCAAAATTACGCACTCTTCAAAGCCTGCCTTTTTCAGAAAAGCCTTGTGTGCGCCATCAATGTCCTTAAATGTAAATTTTTCAAGCAGGTGAATCGGCGCGTTGCGGTACGTGACTCGTGCATTAACAACGTGAACTGGCGCGACTGCTGATGCGGTCTTTATCGCTGCTGTCATTTTGTGCTTTTCCTCTCCCATTTTTGCAACAGCTCTAGCGTCGCGCTTTTAGCATCTTCAATCCTGTCTTCCTTAATAAGGTTCTGGATTCGCCCGTCCTTTATCAGCGAATAGAGGAA
>JAHEZV010000087.1 GCA_023250885.1 Nitrososphaera sp.
GTGCGCGAAATGGCGTCGCAGTGCCGCGCGATGTCGCTGATCCAATTTGATGGTTATTTTGAAGGAAGGTTCGAGCCTGTGAAGTACATGCGCGTGGAATTTCACACAAACGACATCAATGAAATGCAGATGACGGAGGCTGCAAACAAAATCCGGATCAGACTGAAGCAAAAGAGCCTAGCGTTCGAGTTCAACAACAAGCTGATACTGGTGAGCGAATCCTAGGCAATATCGTTTAATATCCGGCGCCGGTTAGAGATAGCCATATGCCTGGGGCGTACATCATGGTTAACACACTGCCAGGGATGGAAAATCCGGTCCTTGACGAAATAGCGCAAATACCTGGCGTGGTGTCGGTTGAAGGCGTGTATGGCGAATTTGACCTGATAGTACGGATTGAAGTTCCTGTTGGCAACACCGTTGATTTTGTCATCAACAAGCTGAGAAAGGTGTCGGGCATAAAGTCCACAAGGACTGTCTCGACCATTGACGGCGAACGCAAGAGCGGCACCGGCATGGACTACCTCGGGCCGCCGTCTGACTAATCACTGGTAGCCGTGCAGCGGCTTGTCCTTGTGCGAATTTATCTTTGCTTCCAGCTGCTCCTTGTGATCAGACAGTATGTGCTTGTTGGCGCACGCATCGTGCATTATCCCTTTGTCGCAAAAGTCGCACGCGGTGACAAAGTCTATCTTGCGGAACGCCTTCTTGCAGTAGCTGCAACTGTCCGCCCCCACGTCGAAATCCGAGAGGGGCTTGAGCCATGCGTCGCGCCAGAGAAGTGTCATGCATTCACCGTCGTACTGCGAGTATTTTTCCTTTTACTTCAGGTTCTCAATAATGTCGTACATGCGGCGGTAAGACTGCTGGAGGTCCTGCCACTTTTGTATTTTCGACCTGACCTTTTTCAGGTCGGCCTTCAGCTTCTTGCTGTCATTGGCAGACGCCATCTTGGCTACTGCCGACGCTTCCTTCAGATATTGCCTGATGTATTTCTTGGCGTACGGATTTTCCTGAATAAGGGCCACGACAAGATCAGGCTCGTTTGTCAGTATGCTTTCTGCGATAAGCGACTGGAGGCCAAAGGTCGTGCCTGAGATCTGCTTGAGCATCGAAATGTTGCTTCCCGACACTACCTTGGCAAACACAATGTTTGCAAAGTACGTCAGCCCAAGGACGGTCGCGATAGACTTGTCATGAGCCTTTGCGTCTGGGAGCACCTTTACCGCGGCGTTTTCAAACATTTCGTGCACGATTTTCAGCTCTGCCTCTTCGTTCCTGACAGGCACCATCAGCACCTTGGCCTGCATCTTCTCGCTTGCGCCCGGGCCAAACATGGGGTGGATGCAGAGCGGCCGCAGGCTGCCTGGCGCCTGTCTTAGCGCCCGAAACGCCTTGTGCTTTACCGACGATATTTCGGAAATCACTGCACCGTCCTTCATGCTTTTCATGCATTGTTTGATTACCCGCGGCGTCATGCGCACCGGCACGGAGACTAGAACTAGGTCGGCACCATTGACACAGTTGCTCATGCTATTTGCAACCCTGACGTTGCCAGAAGACCTGAGCATTTTCTTGTTTACATCGTACACAGAGACACGCAGTCCGCGCCGGGCAAAGTAGGTGGTGAACCACGATCCCATCTTGCCGGCGGCTCCTACGATTGCCATTTCCTGCAACTTACGTAGACTCCTTTATGACCGACGCCATTATGTCAATCCCCTTTTCAAGCGTCTTTTCCGGCTGGCAAGCAGATATCCGGACAAACTGCCTGTAATTGTCGCCAAAGCCACTGCCCGGCGCAATGGCTACGCCTTTCTCTAGCAGCTTTTCAACCAGCGCAATATCATCGCCCCTTGGCAGCTTGGGGTACACGTACATCGCGCCGTCCGGCTCGACAAACCGGAGCGACATCTCCTTGAGCTTGCCGGATACAAAGTCAAGCCTCTTTTTCATCGTCCTGACGTTTTCTGATGGATCTTCCCCAAGGGCCGTCAGCGCGGCGTGCTGCATCGGCTCTGCGACGCTCGTTATCCCGACCGCCTGCACCTTGGCCATTTTTGCAATGATGTCCCTACTTGCAATGGCATAGCCTACCCTGAACCCTGTCATGGCGTAGCGCTTTGAAAATGACGACACCAGAATGCTCTTGTCGTAGCCGTGTTCGTGGATGCTGGCGAATTTCTTGAAGGCATAGTCGGCGTAAACTTCGTCGCTCAGCAGGTAGAGGCCGTTGTCTCTGGCAATCGAAACTATCTTTTCCATTGTCTTGTTATCCAGAATCTTGCCGGTAGGGTTGTTCGGGTAGTTGAGCGCTATCATTTTGGTGCTCGGGTTCACCATTTCTTCCAGCTGTTTTAGATCCGGCGCCCACTTGTTCTCGAGGGTGGTCAGGAGCGCTTTAGTCATTGCCCCGATAAAGTCGGCGCACTCTTTGTACGCTGGCCACGCCGGCTCCACGACTATCAGCTCCTGCCCCGCTTTTAGCAATGAAGTGATTGCGCTGAAAACGGCAAAGCGGCCGCCCGGCGTCACCACCACCTGACCTTCAGAAACGCCTTCTTTCCTTGCAATTGCGTCGCGTAGCTCTGGTATTCCGCGCGTGTCCGTGTAGTGGTATTGTTTTAGCTTGAACGACTCTGCAAGCGATTCGCCGACTGCTGCTGGAGGAGAATAGTCCGGCTCGCCGACTTCCATGTGGATTATCTTTTTCCCCGACGCTTCGAGCTGCTTTGCCTTCATGAATATGCCAAGGTGCGTCTGCTTCTGGCCCTTCTGCGGGCGCTTTTGCGCCTGCACCTGTTCTGATTCCGCAAGCAGAACGTTGAGCAGCTGCAGCGCAAAGTCGCGGCCCACGCCGATTTCATCTGCAAGCGAAAGCACCATGAGCCGTATCTCATGCTCGACCTTTTCGTCCTTGACGTCGATGCCAAGCCTGCTCTTTATTTCCCCGATCTGCTTTGCAAGCTCCATCCGCTGGTGCACGTTGCGCATTATCTGCGCAGTTATGTCACGGACCTGGCTGCGCAGCGACTCCAGCTCGTCGTTCTTCTCCATCGCCATCACTTGAGCACTGGTGGAATGAGGCCTGCCCTGATGGCGTGGTCAGCCAGAACCATCGAGACGACGCACTCGACCACCGGCGGAGCCCTTGGGACGACGCAGGGGTCGTGCCTGCCCGGCACCTCCAGCTCTGACTGTGAATTTTTGGAAATGTCAAGCGTCACCTGCGTCTTTGCGATTGATGCAGCAGGCTTGAAGCCAACCCTGATTACAAGCGGCATCCCGTCTGAAAGGCCACCAAGTATCCCGCCGGCGTTGTTGGTCTTGGTCACCACCTTCCCGTTCTTCATCATATAGACGTCGTTATTTTCAGAGCCGCGCCTCTTGCTGCCGGCAAAGCCAGAGCCAAATTCGACGGCCTTGACAGCCGGTATGCTGAACAGCGCCTTTGAAAGGTCAGACTCAAGCGACGCAAATATCGGCTCGCCGAGACCCACCGGCAGGCTGCTGGTAGTGCATTCAATGACGCCGCCAAGCGAGTCGCCACCGTTCCTTGCTTGCAGTATTGCTTCCTTCATTTTTTCTGCGGCATCCTGATCCGGGCACCTAACTTCGTTATTGTATCTGGTCGTGATGTTGGCCGGCGTAATGTTACCAGCCCTGACGGTTCCGATCTCTGTAGTGTACGCCACCGTTTCGATGCCGAGCGTCTTTTTGAGCAGCTTACCTGCGACGGCTCCGGCCATAACCAGAGTTGCAGTGAGCCTGCCGGAAAACCTGCCGCCCCCGCGGTAGTCTGCAAAGCCGCCATACTTTACCATCGCAGGGTAGTCGGCGTGGCCCGGCCGGGGGATGTTCTTTATCGTCTCGTACGGCCGCGAATCAGAATCCTTGTTCCATATCAGCATGCAGATGGGCGCGCCTGTGGTGTGGTTGTTGAAAACGCCTGAGATTATCTCCACCTTGTCTTCTTCTTTTCGTTGCGTTGTGACAATTGACTGGCCCGGCTTTCTCAGGTCCAAGAGCTCCTGAATGTCCGACTCGTTTAGGGCCAGGCCTGCCGGACAGCCGTCAACGACAATGCCGACGCACATTCCGTGGCTTTCCCCAAAGCTCATGGCGACAAAGCGCTCGCCTATTATGCTGCCACTCATCTCTAGTAGGTGCACTTTAGCCTGCTCTATATATTGTCTTTTTGTTATTCTCTGTCGGGCGCCGGCGAGATTCTTGCCCCGAGATCCTTCATGTCCTGAATAAAAGTAGGGTACGAGACGTCCACCGACTCGGCACCGGCCACTATCGATTTTTCAGTCATCAATGACGCGATAGTGAACGCCATAAAGAGGCGGTGGTCGTTGTACGCCTCAAGCGACGCGCTCTTTAGCGGCTTGAGTGCCGTTATCTTTAAACCGTCCTGGAATTCCTTAATGCGCGCCCCGAACTTGACCAGCTCCGAGGCAATGTTTGCAACCCTGTCAGTCTCTTTCGCCCTCGCATGCGCGACGCCGGTTATCGTGACAGGCGTTTTTGCCTTGAGCGCAAGTATGGAAACTACCGGCAAGAGATCCGGCGTGTCGCTCAGGTTAAAGTCACCCCCTTCCAGTTCGTCTGCCTTCTGGACTACCACTTCGCCCTTCCTTTTATCGACTTTTATAGGGCAGCCCACCTGTTTCAATATGTCGACAATTTGCGAGTCGCCCTGCGGCAGGGAAAAGTTGAGACCTTTCACCGTCAGTTTTTCTCCCACAAGCGCGCCGGATGCAAGTATCAGCGCGGCCGTTGAAAAGTCGCTTGGCACGTCGAATTTGGCTGCGCGATAGTTCGCATTTTTGATCTGATATTCCAGCATATCTGAGCTGTGATCCACCGTCACGCCAAACCGCTTCATT
>JAHEZV010000039.1 GCA_023250885.1 Nitrososphaera sp.
AACAATCATTTTCAGTCTGTTAAGGAAACATCGGCAGACGACGAAATATTGAGTATGGGAAGTCGAGCAGGGCAGTATGGTCGGAAACAGATGTTAGGGAACTTATGTGAAATGGTATAGATTTGAACATTCATACCAGAAGGCTGACCACGTACAGCCGGCTTCGACTGGACAATCAGGCTGAAAGGTTCTCATTCAGGATGAGCGCCAATAGAGCGGCCCTAAGCTCCTTGCCATAGGACGCCTGCTTGAAGTATATCGCATTCTTGGTATGATCTATACTTTGCGAAATCTCGTCAAGGCGCGGCAAGGGATGCATCACCGCGACGTCCTTTTTCGCCTTTGCAAGCGTCCTTTCGTCAATGGTATATGTGCCCTTGACCTTTTCATACTCCTGCACGTCCGGAAAGCGCTCGCGCTGTATCCGAGTCACATAGACCACATCGGCCTCCGACAACACTTCGTCGAGGTCGTTGTGCTCCTTTATCTTCATCCTGCCCTTCAGCTCGTAGATCGACTCCTTCCTTACCTGGAGCGTCGGTGGCGATACAAGGTGTATGTCCACGTCATAGTTGGCAAGCCCGTACAGCAGTGAATAGACGGTCCTTCCATACTTCAGGTCGCCGACTATTGCAATCGAGAGTCCGCTGATCCTACCCTTCTCTTTCTGTATCGTATACATGTCCAAGAGCGCTTGCGTAGGATGTTCTTCAGTGCCGCTCCCGGCGTTGATTATCGGGTTCTGTGACAGTTCTGCCGCAAACCTGCTAGATCCGTCCATCGGGTGCCGCAACACAATGACGTCCGAGTACAGGTCTATGATCCTTATCGTGTCTGCCAGGCTCTCGCCCTTTTCCACCGACGATGATTTTAGATCAGCAATCCCGATAAAGTTGCCGCCAAGCGACGCCATTGCGGCTTCAAAGCTCATCCTAGTCCTTGTCGAAGGCTCGTAAAAGAGGTAACCAAGCGTTCTGCCTTTGCCAAGCTCGCCTCTCGCTGAATGCTTTAGCCGGCTTATTCCGTCGGTGGATTCAAACACGTATTCCAAGTCGTCCTTTGTAAAATCCTTTATCGAAACAATGTCCTTATCAAAAAAGTGGTTGGGCATCACTGCCTTATCGAAAGGAGGCCGTAATAAATACTTCTTAAAGTAAGATGCCCATCTTGGCAGCCATAATAAAGTCGTTCTTGTTGAGCCCTTTTATTTTGTGGGTGCACCACGTCACCGTTACCCTGCCCCATTCAGTCAGGATGTCAGGGGGGTGCCATTCCCTTTTTGCTAGCTCGCCTACCTTGCTGGCGAACGCCAGGGCCCCGACGAAATCCTTGAACTCAAAAGACCTTTCAAGCCGCTTTATCCCGTCCCTTTCCACCACCGACCAGAGCTGGAGATGCCGGTAAAACTTTTCAATTTCCGCGTCGGTGGGCGTAGGTATGCCGCCGCGGCAAGGCTCGCGCTTCATTTCATCAAGCGCCATCATCTAGTCATGGCACAAGTTATGATAGTTAGCTTTCTAGCAGACCGTGATTTCCTTTCTTCTGCCGTCGAGGCATAGCCTGTAGTTGTCAAGCAGGTCCCTGCCTAGAAGCGCCGTTGCAGGTGTCTGCTCGGGCAGGTCAAGGCACCCTACGTGCATGTTGTCATAGAGCTTGCCGAATATCTCTATCGACACTTCATAGTAGGGGATGTGGATTATTCCTGCCCCGGTCACCGTCTCGTCGCTGCCTGCAAACGATAGGTTCATCTCGTTTGCGATGTACGTTGGTATGATGGTTCTTGAAGATGCGAAATCAAGGTGAGCGTCAACAACGATTTTCTTGTTGCTGCCCGCGTCAATGATACCCATGCTGACCAGCGGCAGGTTATTCTTGTATTGGATGTTGATTGTCCCTGTGGTGTCCGCCATAGACATACAGGCGCACATCTAGGATAAGTAGATGTCCATTTCCCGCGTCAGAAACAGGCTGAAACATTAAAGTATTCGCAGCATCTTCTATGAGGCATGGTACGCAAGTTTGACGATTGGTGGAAGACAGTTCCAGCTGACTTGAAGGCAAAGGCGCGCAAGGGCGACGAATCAAACAAGCCGTTGCTCAATCAGATCAACTACGTTCTTCTGCATCTTCACCTGGCAGGCAAGCACGATCTGAAGCCAACCCATGAAGAGTTGAAGGACTGGCTACACAGCGGCCAAGTTGACGTGCTCAGAATGAATAAATAATGTGGATGTTCAAGCAAGGGCCGGGAACTTGCCTAATAGACACTGCAGCAGTCACCTTATGCTGGGCGGCTAATAACGATAAATAAGGGGCATGCGGTACCTTCCTTATGACTTCTTTTCCTTATGCTGATAAAGGTATTCTTGCGGTTAACGCTTGAAACATGGCTGGAGGCAGCGGCTTTGATTGCGAGATTAATCCCGAGATTTATGAATACTTTCTCTGGCAGGAGGCAATTCCAGTACTGCTCTTGATCGTCAGGGGTGCAGAATGGGACCAAGAGCTAGAAAATGTCTATCTGGTTTCATGCAGTCGCATCAACAACACAAATCATCAGCACTACGAGTACGAATTGCGGCCTGATGATTGCTGATTGGAAAGCCAGAGCGTATGCTGCTAGTTCTGCTGCATCTAATCCGTGCCTATCCTTGAGTGTGCTGCGTTATAGTGTGCCTCATACTCTTCGAGTCAGTCTGGAATGTCTCCTTGCATCTGCTACATGCTACAGGTATGCCAGTATTGTCGCGATCCTCTGAAACCTAGGGCATAAATGATATCATCGAACCATGGAAAGTATCTCATGAAATACTTTCACAGGGCTCTGTTAGCCTATGGTTGCCTAAGAAAACCGAAGCATACAGACAGCCGATGCCAAGTTAATGGACGGTGTGGAGCAACCTGGCTAGACCAAATCATTGATAGTGACGGGGTCTACCTATTGCCTGACGGGGCGCCGCTTCTAGGGACGACGTTCGCTGAAAATTCCTTGATTCCATAATCGCACTGTGCGAATATTATCCGCTTTCTTTTTCCACAGTTCAGGCATATCTTGTACGTGTCCAGGTACTCCATCTAACCTAGCCGGATCGACAAGCTAGAAAGACAGCTAAAAAAAGCCCCGGTATCCAGCTGCCGCGAGCTCTGCAATGAGCTCCGAGTTCCACCCGTACTTTTCCTTCATCAGCTTCCTGATCTCGGAAGCGACGGGCTCCTTGCTCTGAATCACTTTTCCAATGCCTGCAAAGCTCTTGCTGCCGACATTGAATGAAATTTTGGGGTCGTGCATGATGTTCTGAACCCAATGTGCGTGCTCCCTGCCTTCTGACATCACGTAGTACCTTTCCCTGTATTCCACAAACCAGATCTCTATCCTATGCTTCCTGCCAGTCTTCCACCCCGTGGTAGTAAGGTAAAGGAACTGGATCTCTGGCAATAACTGAACAACGCGCCGATGTCTATTAAGTGCACTGCACTCTAGCGCATCCCCTCAGCTTATTATCTCGCAATGTGCATATGGCGGTATGGCAAGGCAGCTGCACGAATTCCTGCACGCGCTAGAACCGGGTTACAAGGAATGCCTCTATTGCGGCGAAAGAAAGAGCCTAGTCTGCATGACATGCGGCTACTGCTATGAATGCCACCCTGCAATTGAGGAAGTCGAAAGAAGGACACCTGATGTCGCCATATCAAGATTAGAAGACGTTGAAGTAGCTTGACAAGGCATTTAGAGCAGGCAAACCTAGAGTGCCGGGATGATGATCATTCGCTGCTACACCTGCAAGATGGTTTTTGACGTCGACAAGCCGGAGCAGCGCAAAGAGGCAGTCAAGCACAGCCAGGCTTGTCACGAGATGACGCAGGGCTTCAGGGCATAGTAGCACGCAGAAACATGCACTATCCTCTTGGGACTAGTCATCCTCCACTTTCAATATATCCTAGTAGGGAGATATACAGTCCACGGCAATGTTGACATTCCACAGTCATGGTATTCTCTCATCATCATTAATAGTAACGGCAGCGCTGGTCGCATCACTCTCCCTCCAGCCCAGCGATACTAAAAATGCGTACGCTGCCGACGCTACTGCAGAGATAGGGCAGCCGTTCATCCTTGGAGTCAACCAGACGGCGCATATCGAGCCTGCCGGCTTTGACGTGACATTTGTAATCGTGACAGAAGACTCACGATGCCCGTCTGATGTCGTCTGCGTATGGGCCGGTCAGGTTTCCATTGTTGTCGACGTGAAGGCTTCAGGCGGCAGCCACGGCCAGCTCACCTTGACCCTTACCGGAGGTCAAGCATCAGCGAAGTCGTTTGGCAGATACTCGATAAAGCTCCTGGACGTCCAGCCGTACCCTCTAAGCACGGAAGAGATATTGCCGTCAGATTATGTCACCACGTTGGTGGTTGACTCCGGTGATCAGGGTATGTCGCACGGCGTTTTTGCAAAGGCGAAAGCATCCGGCGCGCCGGTCGCAGCTGTTATCGCCGGCTGGAACGTGGAAAAGGGAAACGCCGCCGCAGTGTTATTCATGCAAGGCGACAGCGGCACAAAAAGGGTAATCATAAAGTTCACCCCCTCTTACGCTCGCAGCTGCTCCCACGGGCCGGACCCGGCGGAATGCATCGATGGCCAGGTAACCTCGAGTACCGACGGCGGTATTGTTGCGCCGGGAGGGAATGTGCACGCAGAAATTGACAGCTCCAAAACGCGCTTGTTCCTGACATTACCGGGGGAAACCGGCAACGAACATGCTTTGAACATGACGAAATTTAAGGTGTGGCTCAAGCCGATTGCATTTCACAACAATACTTCCACAGTGTTCCTGCAAGAGGGGCAACGTGACGGCCCCTTGCTGGTACAAAAGATCTACCCCGACCGAATAGAAGGGCTGAACTATCCGGAATATCCTATTGCCACGGACCAGGGCTTCCCGATAACGCTGCACGTTGGGGAAAAGACAAGCAATGGCTGCACTGTCATTCTCACCCTTGTCAAGATTGAAGGCAGCACTGCCACATTCGTAAAGACCTTGGACGAAGACAGGCCATGCCCGATCTGTTGGTTCCAGGAAGCCTTGTTGTCCAGGCAGAATGCTGATGATCACAAAACTCCAAGCTAGGAAGGACGATTTTTGCTAACGGCCTACTTGCGCGCTCGAGCGCCCTCTCCAGCACAGACTTGTTGACCGCGTCTGCAAGGGAGCGCCGCGTGACCAAACCTATTACGCCGGTGCTGTCCGCGACCAACACTCGCTTTGTCGTGTTGACCCGCGTCAGCGGCAGCTCCTGCTTGACCGTTCCGGCAGAAGAAATCGTAACAGGTGGAAACGACATGATCGATTTTAGAGAAATGTGACGGGAATCCTCGCCCCTTAGCACCACCTTTTCGACAACATCGCTACTGGTCGCGATGCTGACTGCAAGCCCGCGCCTTGTCACGATGACCGATTCGAGCTTTTGCGACTGCATCTCCTTGACAGCAGAAGCTACGCTTGCATTTTCTTCTAGGGTGACGAACTGTCTTTGCATGTATGATGTCGCTGGTCTTTCTAGCACATCTTAATGCTGCATAAGCGGCCGGGTGCAGCTAGCAGCCTATGCCATTTCTAATAGCCATTCTGCTAGTAACAAAAGTGACACCACGCGGCTGCGCTCGGCATGCCGGCAACCTGCAATAGGTTCATATCAGATATTTCATAACGCTGTACAATTCATGGCGATATACCGCTATACATTCTACAAGAGCCCCAACATCGGCGTCTTTGTTAAGGCAAACGACAGCATCATACTCATCCCGCACGGGTTTGCCGAGACAAAGAGCGAAAAGCTTGCTGAGTACCTACAAGTGAGAGAGGTGCGCGCCTCGATTGCGGGCACCCGGCTCCTTGGACCCATGTCGGTTATGAACAACAACGGCATGCTGCTCCCGTCGATAGCGTCTGACGACGAGGTGGAGTCCATAAGGCAGGCGACCCAGCTCAAGGTCGAGCGTGCAAGCAGCAGATTCACCGCCATCGGTAACCTGGTCGCGGCCAACGACAACGGCGCGGTGGTGTCCTCTCTGCTCAGGGGGGAGCTTGACCAGCAGATTCAGGAAGTGCTTGGCGTGCCGGTGCATTCGATGACTATCGGCGGCTTTGTGCAGACGGGTTCCATGATCACGACGACAAACGTCGGCGCCGGCGTGACCCCGAGGGCTACAGAGGAGGAAGTCAGGATGATCTCAGAGGCGCTGCAGGTGCCGGCAGATGCGGTGACCGTGAATGGGGGCATGCCTTTCCCGTCCTCTGGCATTGTTGCAAACAGCGAGTCAGTAGTCGTCGGCACACTTACTAGCGGCCCCGAGCTTATCATGATGAGCAGGGTCTTCCAGGCATGATCATTGAAGTATTGTCCGTCGGCAACGAGCTCCTCTCCGGCATCACACTCAATTCAAATGCGCACTGGCTCGCCGGCCAAATTGCAACTGCGGGAGGAATTGTAAAAAGGGTGACGGTTGTCCGCGACGAACTAGTCGAAATATCGGCTGCGGTGCAAGAATCTGTTGCAAGGAAGCCGGACATTCTAATAACAACCGGCGGCCTTGGCGCCACTTATGACGATTTGACGCTTGAAGGCGTAGCTCTTGCACTTGGAAAAAAAATAGCGCTTGACGACCGCGCTGTGGAGATGCTGAGGAAAAGCTACGCTGTGCGCAAGCTCGACTACGAACTAACAGAAGCGCGGCTAGAGATGGCGAAAATCCCGGAGGGCTCGACTCCGATACAGAACCTGCTTGGCAGCGCACCCGGGGTCTTCTTGCAGGCCAGGGAAACAAAGATCTTTTGCCTGCAGGGCGTCCCGGGAGAGATGAAGGCGATCTTTGAAAAGCACATCATGCCTATTGTGAAAAAGGGCGTGGGCAGGTTTGCCGCGCAGGAGGTCAACTATAGCGTAAGAGGCGTGACTGAGGCAATGATTGCGCCCGCGCTGGCCGACATAGTCGGGTCACACTCGAGGGACGCAATCTACCTCAAGACGCACCCCCGGGGCTACTACAGGAAAGTGACGCCGCAGATAAGGATCCAGCTGATCTCGCGCGGCAATGACAGAAAAGAGGTAAAGAAGCGGCTTTACGCAATAGCAAAGACAATTGAAAAAGAAGTTGCAAGGCTAGGGGGCAAGATATGCTGATCTATCTGCTCATCGGGTTTGCGGCCGGCGCTGATAGCGCGCTATACCTTGCCTATAACTACCGGCCGATATTGCTCAATGGCACAATACATGCGGAGATTTTTGCGTCAGGGGTTGTCGCGTTGCATTTTGTAAAAAGGCTGAATGCGCGGACTGCCGGCTGGTATCTGGTTGGCGTGCTGCCCGTGCACCTGACAATCCATTTTACGATAATAGGTGACTTGAGACCCGATTAGATTAGGAGAACCAGGATTTAGCTTATTCTTTTGAGCATTTGGTCGCCTAGTTTTTGCAATTAGAAGGGTATCAATGATAATGCAAATAGCAATCAGTTGATGGACGTGAGCCATGCCTTGCTGAATTTCTTGTCCTTACCGTGAACCGCGGCCTCGAACAATGATCTAAGCTGCTTTGTCGTCTTGCCTGCCTTGCCGTCGCCTATCGTGCGGTTGTCTATTTCGCCGACCGGCTTGACCTCCGCCGCGGTGCCTGTAAGGAACACTTCGCCGGCGGTGTAAAGCTCGTCGCGTGAAATGTCGCGTATTTCGCAGCTGATGCCGTATTCCTTGGCAATAGCCATTATGCTGTCCCTTGTTACACCTGCAAGCGCGCCCGATGTTGTCGGCGGCGTCGCAAGCGCCCCATCCTTTACCATGAATATGTTCTCGGCGCTTGCCTCGACCACCATGCCTGCCGAGTTCAGCATAACCGCCTCGTCAAAGCCGGCTTTTATCGCCTCCACCCTCGCAAGCGCGGAATTGGCATAGTTGGCGGTCGCCTTGGCGCCCATCGGCAGCGACCTAAGGTCGATCCTAGTCCACGACGACACCATGAGGCGCGCCCCCTTGTCTGCGCCGTCCCCCCCCTTCAGGTACTCGTCCCACTTCCACGCCGCAATAGCAACCGACACCTTGTTTGGCATCGGGTTGACGCCCATCTTGCCGTAGCCATAGTACGCTATCGGCCGGATGTAGCACTCTTCTATCCCATTTGCCTTGACAGTGTCGACTGCTGCCTTTTCCAGCTGCTCCCTGGTGTAGCCGAGATCCATGAAATAGATCCGGCCGCTGTCAAGCAGCCGCTGCATGTGGTCGCCCAGCCGGAATATCGCGCTGCCGTTCACAGCCTTGTAGCAGCGGATGCCTTCAAATACACCAGTCGCGTAGTGCAGTGCGTGCGTCAGCACGTGGATTTTTGCGTTGTCGTAATCGACAAGCGAGCCGTTGAGCCAGATCTTGCCCTCTGTCATTTCATTCCTCGGATCCTTGTCCGCGTAGAGTGTATCGCCTTTACCGCGTCTGCGACGCTCGAGCCCTTGTCCTCCACCACTATCAAAATCCTTGACGTCTCTTCCTGCGCGTCAAGGTTCAGTATGTTGATGTCGTGTTCGCTCACCGTGCTGCTGGCAGTCGATGCTATCTTTGGAACGCGCCACATTTCGTCACCGATGAGGGTGACAACGCCCCGGCCGTAGATGATGCCGGCCTTCGGGTAGTACGCGCGGAAGTGCCTCTCGTGGCGCCGGACATAGTCGGCGTCGAGGAACAGCAGGCGCGTCATCTCGATGTCGTCCACCGTGTAGGGCGACAGCTTTACGAAATCATGATATTGCCTGTCAAGCCGGAGCGACGCCACTAGGTGCGACGCGGCCGCGCTTTCCATCCTCACCATCGCGCAGTTCTTTTTGCCGGTGACTATTTTTATCGGGTTGCCGCTGTCCGCCGGCGGCTTTCTCTGGATCATGGTCACGGCGCCTGGCTTGGCCATGTCTGTTATGACTATCGGGATGTCGAGGTTGTTGTCGTCAATCTCTTTTATCGCTATTGGGTCGAGGATCTTCATGCCAAACATCCCAGCCAGCTTGGCCTCGTTGTACGACAGGTATTGTATGAACTCCAGGTCATCTTTTACTATCCTCGGGTCGGCGCTCAGGACAGCGCTGTCCTTTTCAAAGTCTATCTTGACGTCGTAGTTGTCGCTGAGCAGTATCGCAACATCTGCAGCAGTCCTGTCGGAGCCTCCGCGCTCGTACGTCGTTTCAAGGCCGTCGACGGTCCTGCCGATAAAGCCCCCCATCGACACCACGTCGCTGTGCTCCACCAAGTCTATCAGGTGATAAGAGTGCTCCTTTGACTCGTTCACCATAAAGTTGGCGGCTTCAAAGTTGTCGTCGGTGATTATCGGCCACTTTTCAATTGACACGTGCGACGATTTCAGCCCCGCGTCCTGCATGACATAGTCCATCAAGTACGACATCGTCACTTCGCCGCTGTATGCAAGCGTCCTCGACCTTATCACGTCGACAAAGCGCCTGTTCTCTGCGGCCTGCTTCAACGAAATTATCACCTGGCGGTAGAACCTGTCAAGGCTGTCAATGAACTCCTGGCGGCCTTCTTTCACGTACTTGCTGGCTATCCTTTCGTAGACCTCTCTCAATACCTCTATCTCGACAGGGGTTGAAGCGGCGTAGCTCCTGCCCACATTTATTGCAACGTCGGTCATGGAGCTGATCTTGCCGTTGTATTCAATGAGCGGCGCAGAGAATACCGTCATCACCTTCGACTCCTCCTGCAGCTGCCTTATCCGGTCGATAATCTTGGGGATCATGCTCCCCTCTACCCCGAGGGCGCTGCCGCCAAACTTGGCGACCGTGATAGAAGTCATCGGTATCTGAAGGCTAGTTGCGTGGAATTCCCTATATTAAAGATGGGGCAATCGTAGAATGGCACCTCATAAATAGAGCAAGATCGATAAGAGAGGGAAATTGAGCGGCGATGACGTTCGCATCCGGTGCGGCGGCAAGATGGTGCACGTTGGACTCAAGATTTACCGGTGACTTAAGTGCGGGCACGAAGAAAATCCGGAAGATTTGATGTAGCGTTTGAGTGTTTGGCTTTATCCGCCGCCATAATGTGTCATTCTATGGGTATAGAGCTCTTCAGCGTATGGAGTAAAGTATCCGCAAAATTCAGAGCTATGCAGCCCTCCAATCTTGTCCGGCTGAAGTACAACTCCTATAGTGAATGTATCCCCAAATTCAATTATGCCATACTCTTTGAACCATTCTGGATTTTACTTCAAAAGCGGTTCCAAAATCCATTTTATCATCCCCTTTGGAGCGAAACTCTCGTTGTCAACATGGATCTCATCGCCTTCCAGTGAGATCAGCTCTTTGTCAATTCGCATGTTTCGGCCTTCATCAAACTTTTGCTGATCTTCTAGGCCGGAACAGAAATAGTCATAAACCTATTTTGCAAATTCAGCGTCGCCTGCACAGCTTATGATTATCTCTGCCATAACACAATATCACCATGTTGGCAAGCCTTTCGAGCCTTTAGTGACTATATCATTAACAGTCTTTACAGTCACCGGACTTTGTATCGGCTGTAATCAATTGATCAATGCCATCGCGACATGAGATTTTGACTGCCAGCAACAATATAAGGAGCAAAACCAGTTAATCATTTATTGTTGTCAAGAATTCTTGCTGCAGTAGACAGTTCAAAATCAGCAAAAAAGGCCTTTGAAAAGCCTGCATATCTGGCTCAACGATACGGTTCAAGACTAGACATAATTCATGTCGTGCTTGATTCTACTTAAAGCCTATCCCAAAAATAATTTGTAAACAAATATTTGTAATATGTGTAAAAATTACAGGGGATAGTAATAATATTATGTATCTCATAAATCTTAGTCGCTAGCGATTTTACAAGGGAATTGTTGACAATTATGGACTAGAAAGACCGCTTTTGAGGCGGATCTATATGAGCCCTTGTTTATCCAGCCTCTCATCTGCTGTATTAGGAATTTCGGAATAGGCTCTTATGGAAGAGACAGTGTTGCCGCATTTCTGCTAATTGGAGAGCCTAAAGAGAGGCAAGAAGCTATTGGAACGATGCAAGAGCGACGCTACGAGAAATAATGTCCAGGTAGAAACGCTACTGGAAGTAGGAGATCATGCTCAAACAATTATCGATTCTGCAAACAAAGCTAATTATGATTTGATCATGATGGGGAGTAGAGGGTTAAGTCCCTTTAAGGAATTGCTCCTTGGCAGTGTTTCATTTAAGGTCATGCATCATGCCAGATGTCCTGTCATGGTTGTAAGATGATGTTAAACAGGATGCCCCTTTTCCAAGCTCAGTTTGCTTTGAAGTCTATGGTCGCTTGAGTTTCGCGGTCAACTCTGCTTAAGCGGCATAGAGCCCCTAGTGTGCAACGCCAGCATGATCCCAAGGCAGGCTATAGCTAACGAGATCCTCAGGAAGACCCCAAGAGTATGTCGCAAATCCATGTGATAGATTGTTTTTGCTTCCTAATAGTTAACGTGTAGTTGGCCCAACAACAGCAAGACCAATGCGAGGCTTAATCCTGCAACGTGCTTGAAGTTCAACGTCATAATATGGACGAGCGCCAAATGAAAGTTAACGGAACGACCAGCTTTAACCTAGCTGTCCAGCTTGTTCACGCACGCCTTGCAATAATATTCTATCTTGCTTATCCTGTCCATGTCCCACACGACCCTGTAGTGGGCCACCTTGTCGCAAACCCTGCACCGGGCTATCCGGGGCTTGTTGTTGTAGTACGACGACGTGGGTATAGAGATTGTCGTCGCAAAGTACTCGACTTTTCTGCTCTTGCTGCTCCTCTTCACGATAGATCCGGTCTCATATGCTTTATGGTTGTCAATTGCAAGTGGATAAATATTTGTGTATACCGCCTATAGATATATGGCTGAGGACACTGCAGAAGAGAAGTTTTTCCGTGAGAGCTATGCTCTGGAGCTGCAGAGGAAGAAGCATGACCGTGAACTTGAGGAGGAAAGGAAGAAAGTGAAGCAGCAGGCAATGAAGACGCCGGGCAGGAGGGGGGAGCAGATAAAACACGAGGAGATTGACAGGGAGATCATACGGCGCTACAGGCTGAAGACGAAAGGGCGTTGAGATTACTTATCCATCGTTTATATGGCTGATAGTGCAAGTCTGCTTGACTAATGTCATACGGCGAAAGACGTTTTGGAGGAGGTAACCGCTTCGGTGGTAACTTCGGTCCAAAGCCTGTAGAAACAGGCAAAGAATACGACGTGCAGATTACTGAAACGAGCAGACAAGGCGACGGCATTGCCAGAGTACAGGGATTTGTAATCTTTGTAAAGAACGGCAAAGTTGGCCAAACCAGCAAAATCAGGGTCACCAACGTTGGTGCCAGGTTTGCTACAGCAGAACTAGTACAGTAAATACAAATCCAAGCAATGTGGCAACTGCCTTTTGGAAAGTACCACAGACGTTTTTTCTTAATATAAACGGTTTGATACAAGCCTGACGCTATTATTGTGATGATTTCTGCCATTGTGCTCGTCAACTGCCGCTTCCCCTTTGAAGCAAGGATTCTTGACGAGCTGGACAAGCTATCAGTCGTGAATCACGTTTACAGGACGTCGGGAATTTATGACCTGATAGTCAAGGTCAGCGCCGATACTGGAAACGGCCTCCGGAGGACCGTCTGCGCGGACATTGGCACGATCCATAATATCAATTCTACGGTCACCAGGGTCATAGCGTATCCTACATTAGGCACATGAATAAAAAAGAAGTGGTAGTTGTTTCTACTACTACTGGCGTTGTTGCGCTCTGAATTCATCATGCGTGGGCAGTGCTACTACCAGCTGTCCTTTCATTGAAAGCGTATGGAATGTGCAGATGTATGTGAAAATGCCGGTCTGATTCGCAGTGAATGTTATTGTCTGGTTTTGCCCGCCCTCTAGAGCAACGGTTGTGGTATAAGGACCTTCTGGCATTGTGAATGAATGCCTGCCGTCTGCATCTGGCTCGACATTGTAGAAATGAATAACTACTGTATCGCCTTTCATGACTGTCATTTCGGGAATGTTGAACACGTCAGCTGGCAGGCCAGATGTTTCCTCATTTATCTTCGCATTATCCATGTCGGTAAGGTAGAATTCTCTTGTTACACCTTTGTAGCTTTTGGCGTTTATCGCCTGGGCATTTTGGAGTTGGCTCCATATGTCAGCAAAGGTTGCCAGAACCAGGATTGCAGCAACGGCAGACGCGCTCTACCAAAATCTTCTTCTTTTGCTGTTAGGTATCGCCGTCATTGTTATAGATGCCCGCCTCATGTATTAAAAGTTTCAACGATTGACGAAGCAGTTGCTTGCCGTCTTTTTATCCAATAGGCATGTAAAATTTACAGCCGGCAAAACCGCCAAAAGCCATCTTTGCACGAGCGTGATGCAATACACTTTTAACCCGCGTGCACGCAGTGTCTTTGGTTTTTAATTTAGGCAAAAGAAAAGTCCTCAATGAATCGGCTCTTAAAGAGATGGTGATGCCCGGCGACGGCCAGCTTTTTGGCAGGGTCATAAAACTGGTCGGAGGCGACAACATCATTGTAAAGTGCACCGACGGCAAGGTGAGGACTTGCAGGATCCGGGGCAAGATAAAGCGAAGGATGTGGATAAGGGACAACGACCTGGTGTTGATAGCGCCGTGGGACTTCCAGTCCGACAAGGCCGACATCATATGGCGCTACATAGCTGCTCACGCAGAGAAGATCAAGCAGGACGGCCACCTGGCCGGGCTTGAAGTATAGTCTATCTGCGATATTGGCGCGGGCTTCCCATGTTTTGTGGAGGAGAGATCCTCTTTGGCGGTGCGTCATTCTCGTGTCCGGGGTGGGACCGGATGTGGCTCCAGTATTCTGAATTTGTCACTGCCTCTTTGCATACGGGGCAGTTAGCATAACCACATTTATGGTGACCTGCAAAATTCGGGTGTATCGTCAGGTTGCACGTCGGACATTTTTCCAAGGTGTATCATCCTATATGTGTAGCGCCTGCAATTAGTACTTTTGGTAGTATTA
>JAHEZV010000040.1 GCA_023250885.1 Nitrososphaera sp.
AAAACAGATTGCCACAAAGGCGGTGTCTGCCGCAATGGAGCGCGACCCGGGCTCTGGCAATGGAATCGACGTGCTCGTGATCCCGAACCTGGTAGTGGAGGTAGCAAGGTAAATGGCTGAGGCAGGAAATTACGGGACAAGGTACCCGTACTTTTACGGGCCTGAAGGCCGGCTGGTGCTGGTCGATAGCGCGCTTGAAGCAGTGCGCAGGGGATCAACCACAATAGGCATCAAGACGCCTTCGTTTGCGCTGCTGGCGAGCCACATCAAGCCAGTCAGGCCGCTGATAGACCCGGCAGAAAAGATATTCGCCATTGACGGCCACGTCGGGGCGACTGCCTCGGGGTACATCGGCGACATACTGCAGCTGATCGAAGAACTGAGATTGGAAGCACAGAAGCATAGGCTCAACTTTGAAAGCCCGATCGATGTTGGATCGCTCGCAAAGCACCTAGGGTCGTTCCTGCACAACTACACGATATATGCGGTCAGGCCGCAGGCGGCGTCGGTAATTGTTGCAGGCGTTGACCAGATGGGCTTGCAGCTCTACCAGGTTGACCCAAGCGGCACGTTCATGCGGGGCTCTGGCTTTGCAATCGGCCAGTCGTCTGACACTGCGCTTGACGTGGTGCAGCACGAATACAGCGCCGACATGAGCGTCGAGCAGGCAGTCGCGCTTAGCGACAAGGCGATAGAAAAGGCGCTTGGCGAGCGGCCGGTAGTCGAAGTAGGAGTGGTTAGCGTGCAGGACAGGCAGTTCCAGAAGCTGCACTAGCTTTTTTTCTGCGCAGACAGGGCAGCCGTCTTCAGTCCGTCTGGGCTCTTCCACTTGTTTGCCCAACGGGCCAGCTCTTTTATTATCACCTCAAGCTCTTTTGCCTGAGGAGTCATGCTGTACTCTACCCTCGGCGGCACCTCCGGGTAGATCTTTTTTGTAACGAGGCCCTCGCGCTCTAGTTCTAACAAGCGCTCTGACAACACGGTGCTGCTGATGCCGGCCAATGATCGTTTTAGCTCGTTGAACCTGATGACTTCCTTCGTGCTGAGGTTCTTTATGATGTGAAGCGACCACCTTCTGCCAAGCACTTCCCACACGTTGACGATTGTGCACGTCGCGCCCTTGCCGTCCATTGGTTCGTCTGGCATACCTAGTAGTAATTACTGACTTGCTAATAAAATTATTGTTGCATCAAAAAGGAGAGGGAATATCAGAATACCCCCAGGAATTTTCCTCTTTTCTCCTTGACCGGTTCAGGCTTAGCCTCCAATGGTGCGGTGAACTTGCCTTCCACGCCAATCAAGACGATCATGACATGCGCTTTGCCTCTCATGTCTGGGTCTACCCTTGCGCCCCATACAATCCTGACGTCATGTGGAAGACTCCTCGTAACCAGCTCGCCAGCGCGTGTAACTTCTTCCAGAGTAACATCATTGCCTCCTGTTACATGTACCAGAGCTCCTTGGGCCTTTGACATGTCTTTTATGTCCAATAGCTGCGAATCAAGAGCCATCCTGGTTGCCTGTTCAATGCGATCCGCGCCGTTATAAGTACCAACGCCTATGGCTGCAAGCCCCTTGCCTTCCATTATTGCACTGAGATCCGCAAAGTCGATGTTGATCAGAGATGCCGTGGTGATAGTCTCGGTAATTCCCTTGATGAACTGGCCTACCAGCTCGTTTGCAACGCCAAGCGCCTGCTGCAGCGGCAGGTTACCTGCTACCCTTGTCAGCCTGTTATTGTCGATTGCAACGACCGTGTCGCAGGATCTCTGCAGGTTAAGAAGGGCCTCCCTTGCCATTGCATATCGATGTCTTTCTACTGCAAATGGAAGAGTAACTACTCCGACTATCAGAGCGCCGGTAGCTCTTTTCAATTCGTCTGATAGTACCTGTATCGCTCCTGTGCCTGTTCCGCCACCAAGGCCGGCACATAGAAAGATAATGTTTGACCCTTGCACTTCTTTGGTTACTTCGGCAATGCTTTCATGTGTTGCCTGCATGCCCCTGTCAGGATAACCGCCGCAGCCCCTTCCCTGAGTAAGTCGAGGACCTATCAGGATTCTCCTGTCCGCCTTGCTTATACCAAGGTGAGCTGCATCTGTATTTACAGCAATTAATTTCCCTCCGATAAGTCCCTTGTTCTTGATCCACGAAACAATGTTGCTGCCCGCGCCGCCGGCTCCGATTACAGAGATCTGCGGCCTTGCCATCTCCATGGCTGCTCGAAGCGTCTCATTTTCCATTATTGATTCTGGCGTTAGCTTGTTGTTATTTCCAAAATAGTTACTGTTCTCGTATGCCATGCATTGTAGTAATAGAGTAGAGATATCTTTTCTAGTATGTAGCTGACTGGACATTACTTGCTCACGGCCGGCGGCAGGCGAAATCGCCCCACTGCATGACAACCAAAACGTTTTAATTGGTTTTACAAAAGTCGGATTACATGCGCCCGGGTAGTATAGAGATACTTGGTTGCTTCTGTTAACCAGAATCGTACATTCCGGTCCAGTATGGGGGACTGTCACTCCTTCGACCCGGGTTCGAATCCCGGCCCGGGCGCTTTACATTTTTCACCTAGCTTTTCTTCTTCTTTCCAATCTTATTCATCAAGGCGACGACGATTCATGCCAGAACGTGTGCCGCAAACGCGCTGGCCATCGCATTGTCAAAATACACGCCGATCCCGACGCCAATTCCCACGGCCGCCAGAACTGCAACGAATTCCAAAAAAGCAAAGCCGATGTTTGTTGCGACAGAATATTGTTTTTTCGGGGGCGCCTGCCCCTCTTCGGGTATCCAAGGATTCTGCGCTATCACAATTATGATAGTAGAAGGTTTTAGATAAGTAATCTGATTCAGCGCTTTTCGCTGGTGTCGATTCTGTGAGAATCGACATAGATGCTGAATCCGGCAAAAGTGCGTCTCCCGCGTGGCAAGCAAGGCCAACCTCACCGAGCGCACAAAGCGAAAAGCCATGAGCACGATATTCGAGGTACTCAAGAGTGGGTTTGCGGCCGGCAGGGACCCGATGGGGCTGGGAGCGTCTGTATTGTATCTTGCATGCACCAACAGCAGCTAGCCCAAAAGCCAAGTGGCTATAGCGGGCGCTGTCGGCGTGTCACAAGTGACGCTCAGGAAGAACCAGCCCATGATAACCCAGCAGGTAGTATAAAAGAACTAGTTCTTGCGCGATTCCTGTACTGGAAGCGCGCACATGTCAGAACAGGACCGCGAGCTGCTCGCGCATCCTGTCGTTTGCCACTGCGACGTACGAAAGCCTCGTCTTGACGTCGAGATCCGATTCAAGGTCTGAGCCGTCTGCCGAATACACACTGGCGCCTGCCTCCCTTGCGATCAGGTAGCCGGCAGCAATGTCCGTTGGCCGGATCTTGCCTCGCAGATCAATGTAGGCGTCCAAGAGCCCCCGTGCAAGGAAGCACATTTCAAGAGCGTTTGCGCCAAACTGCCGGGTGTGGTCGGCCTTTGCAATGATTGGGGCAAGGCGCTCAACCACCGCTGGCTTTACTCCCGACACGTTTATGCCTATTGTAGGATCGGGCGGGCTCTCCTTCTTGGCCGATGTCCTCCTGCCGTTGAGGAAAGCGCCCTTGCCCTTTGAAGCGTAATAGAGGTCGCCCATTGCAAGGTCAATGATTGCCGCGTCTGTCACGGTGCTCAGCCGAAAGTGTGTGGCGTATGCGATGGAACAGCAGTAGAACGGTATCCCGCGCACGGCGTTCGTGGTGCCGTCAATTGCGTCCATGATAATGTAGCCCTGTCTACCCTCTATCCTGCCGCACTCTTCGCCAATTATCGTGGCATCGATGCCCCGCTTCCTGATGATGTCGATTACCGTCTTTTCCGCTATCTGATCTATCCTGCGGGACATGTCGCCTCCTGCCCCTCTGCCCATCTGCCTGCTCGCATGGGCAGTCCCGGCAAGACCCCGGGTCTTTGCATGGACCCGCCTGCACGCCTGCTTTAGAACATCGACTATCATTGTGTGCAAGCACCCTTGAGGGCGGACTCAATAAAGATTTTGTGTCGTCGCAGAGGCTTGACCTAGAACATTCTAGCTTCTGATATTTAATTCCTGGCGGCTTTGGTCGCATCGTGCTACACTGTCCTGATTGCGGCTGCGAAATGTTCCAGCGCACCCTCGTAACAAAGCTTGGCGATGTTGATTGGTGGAGCTGCGTTTCATGTAGGGCATTCTATAGGATCAAGAGACTTAAGAACGCCATCCATACAGTCTAGAGTTATATCAGAGAAACACGGTTATTTATTGTTGGAGACTGTACCAGCCCACTCGCATAACTATGATGCCGACCTCATGGAGCGGTTGCTCTTCCGGGTGGCAAAAAAGTGGGTTGCGGGCTACAGCACCGACGAGGCGATGGCGGCGGCTCTAGATTCCAACAGCCGCGGCATGTCTGCCATATTGAACTTTCTTGGCGAGGACATCACAGATGTGAAAGCTGTGGATCAGACCGTCAGAGAGTACCTGTCGTTAATGGATCTGATGCACAAAAGAAAAGTGCGCGGGTGTGTGTCAGTCAAACCGACGCAGCTTGGCCTTGCGATCGACTATGGCATGTGCCTCCAAAATTTCAAAGAGCTTTCCGCCAGAGCTAGAGAGCTCTGTCAGTTCATGTGGATAGACATCGAGTCTGTCAAGTTCATTGAGGACACAATCGCGATCTACCTAGAGCTTTACAAGCATTATGGCATGACGGGCGTGGCGATACAAGCGTACCTGCGCCGGAGCGCAAGCGACCTCTTGCACATAGCCGAGCACGGCGGCAAGGTGAGGCTCGTCAAGGGCGCATACCACGAGCCAGAGGAGCACGCGTTCTCCACAAAAGAAGAGGTCGACGGCAATTATGTAAAGCTGATGAAGATGCTCTTTGAAAGTGGGAACTATTTCGCTATCGCGACCCACGACTCTGACATGATCGAAGATGCTATCAGGCTGAACAAGAACACCAACTTTGAGTTCCAGATGCTGATGGGAATACGCGACAAGCTGAAAAACGACTTGGTCACCAAGAAATTTCGAGTCGCCGAATATATCCCCTACGGCACCCAGTGGCTACCCTACTCTGTGCGCAGGTTAAGGGAGCGCAAGCGCAACCTTCTGCTTCTGGCAAGGTCTTTCATTCAACAATAGTTTGGCTCTGCTCGCGCATGAACTGCGTCAGGTAGTGCGGCCCGCCGGTTCCCCTGCCGGTCGTACCCGAGTTCTTCCAGCCGCCAAAGGGCTGGCACCCGACCATTGCACCGGTAGTCGCGCTCGCTTGCCTGTTGACATAAACAACGCCAGCTTCAATGCAGTCGAGGAACTCTTTGATCTCCTCCTGCTTGCCGCTGAATATGCCTGCAGTCAGTCCGTAGTCGGCTTCATTTGCAAGCTTTATCGCGTCGTCAAACTTGTCGTAATCAGCCACGCACAGGATCGGCACGAACAGTTCCTCCTTGAACAGCCGGTGCTTCTTGGGCAGACCCGCAACAACCGTGGGCTGGACGTAGTAGCCGTACTTCAGCTCGCCTTCTTTTCTGGCGGAGCCACCAACCAGAATCTTGCCATCCCTGTCCGCAATCCTGACGTACTGCTGGTATTTTTTGTACGCGTCTTCGTTGGCAAGCGGGCCGACAAAGGTGTTTGGGTCAAGCGGGTTTCCGATCGGCAAGTTCTTTGTCTTTTCGACAAGCCTCTTGAGGAATTCGTCTTTTACCTTCTTATGCACATAGACGCGTGAGCACGCGCTGCACTTTTGGCCCGAGTAGCCAAACGCCGCCTTAAGGACGCCGTCGACTGCTTTGCCAATGTCCGCGGTCTCGGCTACAATCGCCTGGTTCTTGCCGCCAAGTTCTGCTATAAGTGGCTTGGGTCCCGTTTTGCTGAACTCTTGCGCCATGGCATAGCCCACGTCGCGAGAACCGGTGAACACGATGCCGGAAACGTCTTTGTTGCTGACAAGCTCGCCCCCTACCTTTCCGCCCGGGCCGATCACTAGGTTAAGGACCCCGTCTGGCAGGCCAGCCTGCTTGAATATCTCTGCAAACTTGCACGCGATAATTGGCGTATTGCTTGATGGTTTGACCACCACGGTGTTGCCGGTAATGATCGCCCCTGTGCTCATGCCGACCAGGATGGCTGCAGGAAAATTGAATGGTGCAATAACACCCCACACGCCGTAGGGCTTCATGACGCTCCTGCTCTTTTCGTCAGGCTGGACGCTCTTCATCACGGTTTCAAAGCCCTTGTTCTTCTCCATTTCTTCGGCATAATAGCGCAAAAAGTCGATGGCTTCGTCGACATCTGCTATGGCTTCATAGCGGTTCTTGCCGTTTTCATACGAGATCCAGGCGGCGAGCTCGAACTTGCGCTGGCTGATAATATCCGCCGCAGATCGGCATATCCGCACGCGCTCTTGGTAGCCGGTCTGGCTCCAGCTCTCAAACCCCTTTTTGGCTGCTGCCACTGCGTGCTTGACGTGGCTGGCGCTTCCGACAGGAAGATGGCCAAGCACTATCCGGGTGTCCATAGGTGAAGTCTGGGCTGTGGTAGTTGGCGTCCTTACCTCCCTACCACCTATTACCATTGGGTATTTTCTGCCAAACTCTGACCTCACCTGCTCCACCGCCCTCTCGTACCTGTCGTGGAACTGCCCTTCCGCCTTCTCTGTCATGAACCTGCGCACGGTGTGCTCATTTGCAAACATCTACTACTAATATGGTGACAAGAACCTTAAAAATCATGAGTGACAGAAAAGAATACTAATTACTTTTGTCTATCACACAGTAATGAGTGCTACCAGTAGCAAGTCGCGGCTAGTGCTCTTCCTGTTGGTAGTCATTGCGCTGGTCTTTTTCATAACCAGCTTTGTGGCCGCGGCGTTCACAAACAGCGTCAACAGCAACAACCAGCAGACCAGTTCCCAAGCAAGCTGCACAATAGTGCAGACTGGCGAAAACAGGGTGTTTGGCGAATGTGGTTCTTCCTAGCGCCTTAATCGCTTCCACGCCAGCGTCGCCGCCAGGCCGGCTGCAGCCAGAGCTGCCGGCAGCGGGAATTCCGGCACGGCAGTCATGCCCTGTATGGTGATTTCTTGCAGGTCATGCTCATGCTCTACTGCAATCGTGGTGGGAGTCTGGTTCTCTGTTGTGCTAGCGCTTTCTGCCAGCCTGCCGTCAAGGTTCACTGCAAAGGGGCCGGCCATGAATTCTTTTGGAATTGAAAATTCGGACCTGCATGCCGCATCCTGCACTCCTTCCCGATTGATGTTGATGCTCCTGCTTGGCGGGTCAAAAGTTGCATCCAGCACGCGCGAATTTGTTTGCAGGCTGGCCGCATATTTTGCCCTGTCGAGCTTTAGCGCGTCTGCCTCCTTGCTGGACCACCTTGCCAAAATCGAAATTGGCTGACCTGAAGACAAGGCTGCCAACGTCCCCTTTAGGGTCAATGGCAAAGGTCGCGATGCCCTGCAGTGCGGCCTCTTCCACAATGACCTTGGACAGCACGGTTTTGCCCGAGCCAGTAGCTCCAAGGATTATCGCATGATTCGTAAGCGACGGACAGTCAAGCTCGAATTTCGAGCTGTCTATTGCCTGTCCTATGTTGAATTTGGGAGAGCTGTCCAAGTATTGAACGCAGTATGGAATGACATCTTAAAAATTGCTGTGGAATTATTCTTACAATGGCAAGCGTAGTCAAGATCTATGCAAGTGCAGTTCCAATCAGTTTTGGATAGGAATTCTTGCAATGTCAAACATATTCTTCGATAGAATGGGATTCTTGCCCACACTCGTTGCACGCAAGCTCGCGTCTTTTGTGACCAAGTTCTTCCATTATGGTGAGACGCGTTTCAATCGATAAAATGTTTATGGTGATGTGTTCTAGAGCTATGTATTAGCCGCATTCTGTGCCTGTCAGAATGTGGCATAGTTTGATATGCAACCTGTTATCAAAATGTATTGTGGCAGAATTAATCGTAGAGTCATATCATAACTCTACTGTAAATACGATCTTGAAAGATATTGGTAAAAAATACAAAATTGATCCGACAGAAAATCTCCTAAATGAGGATAGCCCGGTAGATGAAATCAAATTCAAATACCGTACGTATTCTGAATGCGTAAAGATGCTCTATAAGAAGGCAGGCGTCAGCTAGCTAACAATACGGATCAAAAATTAACTAGGTCCTCACTTTCATCAACTGGATATGGCCGATAGTGCAGCCTGGATTATTGCCCACATGTGCATGCATTAGGTCTTTTGCTTCCTTTTCAGGTAGCTTTTCTTCCGAGATATATCCACAGTTTTTGCAAATCACAATGTAGCTCCAATTGACCAAGAGCGTTCTATCCGGTTGATTGAATAAACGTCCACAGACTTAATAAGCTAGAGTTACTGCCATTGCTCGATTTCATGCATTCGAGAATCAGTCTCAAACTCCCGCTGGACCGCCGGTTGAATTTTCTTTCTTTTACTAATCATCTTCTTCCCCTTGCCAATCCTCACTTAGATCTTGGCCTTGCTGTGAGTCAGGTTTCATGGGAATCCAAGGGCCGGCGCTAATAGGAGCGCCAACTTCAGAAAGGCTGGCAGCTACTGTCATCATTTCATGCTGAGAGCCGAGAATTATGTTCACGGACGCGATGGGCTCTCTTCTCATAAGAACTATTACCTTGTCACTCGTGGCATAGTGAACCAGCTTAGCGCTGCAAAAGTTAGTCCACACGACGGCTGTACCTGCTCTATTATAGGTTGAGTTATAAGGTTGTCAAGGGTATAGGCTATCAGATGATGAATGGTTTTTGACACAAAATAGTTTTCCAATGAGAGAATGGCACGTCAAACATATGGAAAAAGCGATTGTAAAGTATGTTACTGGGCTATCAGATGATGCTTCTTCATGGGAAAAGAGGAACCATAAGAAATATGGCAATATAGCAAATGTCCGCAGGCAGATTGATTACGACATAAAACACGGCGCTACAAAGGAGCAGGCACTCTCCCTATTGGATAAGGTCAGGAATCACTCATCTTTTGCGAAGCTAAGGAAAGCTGAAAATACATTATCAAGATTGAATGAAGTGCAGGAACATTTTGCTCCGCCCAAGCCAACCATTTACTATTAAAACTATCGTGGATATCGTCCCCGACATTGCCAGTAGCGTTTTCTTACTGCCTATGTTAACTGGAGGGAACATGATAAAAGACATGATGACTAAATTCTATACAACCCAGGAGCAAGCACTAATAGACATATTGAAGGCGCATCCTAACTCCACCATTGCAGAGATGAAAATGCATTCAGGGTTGCGAAAAAGAAATGACGTGCCACACGCCTTGAATGGTCTTCGAATCAAGAGAGTCATCCTCCATACTGGCGACAAACCAGCAAGATACTCTTTCTCGGACTCAGGTCAGTAATAGCTACAGCTTTCGCCGCCTGATATTTACAGGAGCACGCCTGGCACCTGAGCCAAAAGGCAATTGTTATAATATCTAATTCTGATCCTTTCAATTAGTGATGTACGGCTCATTTCTTACCTGCCAGAATTCAAGACAAAATTCGCCTTCATCCTGAAAGATAACTGCACGATTGATATTGCAATCCTGACATTTCTCTTCGTTGGCTCTTGCTTCTGAGAATTGGATCGATATTACTTTCACGTTAGAAACGTTCTCATTCGATGCGTCATGCTTATGAGGCTTCTGGTGTAGATTTCCATCACTTAAGGATAAAATAGATGCAGGGTATGAGGCGATGATCCTGAAAGAAGCAGCGGCCAAGATGAATTGCAAAATGTGTTTGTAAAGATTGATTAGTGGTTGTACACCCACATAAAGGTGAGTTATGAACCAAAATACCCTACCGCTAAAGGTGCTTGAAGCCTATACCAGAGATGTCGGCAGGGGTACGGCAAGGATTGATTATGACACTATGAAGTCCTTAGACGCTACAACAGGCGATATTATTGAAATAAAGGGCAAAAGAAGGACAGTCGCCAAATGCTTGCCACTTTATCCTTCAGATGAGGGAAAAGGGATCATCAGAGTCGATGGCCTGATGAGAAATAATGCGGGCATAGCGATAGGAGATACAATAAATGCAAAGAAGATCAAGATTGTTTCAGCAGAAAAAATCATAGTGTCTCCGCTTGAAGCAATACCGCCTATAGATGAGCGCTACCTCGCTGACGCTCTAGAAAGTACACCCGTTGTAAAGGGCGATAACGTTATGGTACCTTATTTCGGCGGAAGGCTCACCTTCCAGATTGTTGGGATAACCCCTCCTGTTGATGCAGTACTTATAACCAACAAAACATCATTTACCATAACTGAAAAAGACGCAGATTTGAGGGGGATGCCCCATGTATCATATGAAGACATTGGTGGCTTGAGGGATGAAATGCAAAAAGTCAGGGAAATGATAGAGCTGCCCCTGCGCCATCCAGAAATATTTGAAAAATTAGGAATTGAAGCCCCAAAGGGAGTTCTGCTCTATGGTCCTCCAGGAACTGGCAAGACATTGCTCGCAAAAGCGGTAGCAAGCGAGAGCAATTCACACTTTATCAGCATCTCCGGCCCGGAGATCATGAGCAAGTTCTACGGCGAGTCGGAAGCGCGCTTGCGGGAAATATTCAAGGAAGCCCGGGAGAAAGCTCCTACCATAATCTTCATCGACGAAATCGACTCGATCGCTCCAAAAAGGGAAGAAGTGGTGGGCGAAGTCGAAAGGAGAGTTGTATCACAATTGCTGTCGTTGATGGATGGTCTTGAGGGAAGAGGCAAAGTCATCGTTATTGCTGCCACAAACAGACAAAATGCAATTGATCCTGCTCTCAGAAGGCCAGGCAGATTCGACAGGGAAATCGAGATCAAGGTCCCAGACAAGAACGGACGCTTGGAAATTCTCCAGATTCATACTCGCAATATGCCACTTGAAGCAGATGTGGACCAGAAGAGGATAGCAGCTGTTACCCACGGTTTTGTCGGAGCTGATCTGGAGTACCTTTGCAAAGAAGCGGCCATGAAATGTCTTCGAAGAGTGCTGCCTGAGCTAAATCTAGAAGAAGAAAAGCTCGCGCCAGAGACACTCGACAAGCTTATAGTTACTCAGAATGATTTTGAACAGGCAATAAAGGACGTTGTGCCTTCTGCAATGAGGGAGGTCTTCCTTGAATCCCCGGATGTAAAGTGGGAGGACATTGGCGGTCTTGAAGGAGTGAAGCGCGAATTGCAGGAAGCTGTCGAATGGCCACTCAGGTATCCTGGGCTGTATGCAGCGATGGGCCACACAGCTCCAAAGGGTATTTTGTTGCATGGACCGTCGGGAACTGGTAAGACTCTATTGGCAAAGGCTGTAGCGACAGAATCTGAAGCGAACTTTATCAGCGTAAAGGGTCCGGAATTGCTATCCAAATGGATTGGCGAATCAGAAAAGGGGATAAGAGAGATATTCAGGAGAGCAAGACAGGCTTCGCCCTGCGTGATATTCTTTGATGAAATAGACTCCATTGCTCCTACAAGAGGAATGGAAGGTGGTGCCGGTGGCACCGAGAGGATGGTTTCCCAGATTTTGACTGAGATAGATGGTATCAGTGAATTGCACGGAGTAGTAGTACTGGGAGCGACTAATCGACCGGACATGGTCGATCCTGCACTTTTGAGGCCAGGCAGATTCGACAGAATAGTACTAGTTCCTAATCCTGACAGCCAGACCAGAAAGAAAATACTGGAGATTCACACAAAGGGGAAACCCATTGGGCAGGATGTGGACATACAAAAAATAGGAGAAACAATAACAGAAGGATTCAGTGGTGCAGATACTGCGTCGATAGTAAATACGGCAATATCCATTGTGCTGCACGAATATCTGGCAAGATATCCGACTCCAGAAGAGGCGGCAAAGCATGCTTCAGAAGCGCATGTTATGATGCACCACTTTGAAGAAGCTGTGAAGAAGATCAAGACACAAAGAGAAACAAGGCCAAAGGAAACGCTGGCACTATCGCATTACAGGTAAAACCCTAGTGCTGCGCCTTTGGCAGACACTTGTTACAATCCCTTTCAAATATCGCCACATCTGGCTCCTTAAACCACTCTGTTGCTGTCGCTAAGCCTCCGCGCAGAAAGTAATGTCCGGGAAATATGCCACTAGTACTTAGCCGCGCAGGTTTTGTCAAGTAGGGTTTCTCCATCTGGCTTTTTCTATTCCGATGTCATGGTTCAAAAAGATAAAGGAGCATGACATGCAAGCCTAGTACATTGTTTGTATAAAAGGAATTGTAAGTGGAGAAAATTAATGGTTACGAGATGGCAGGACTAGCAGCACAAGCACGAACTTGTGTAAGTTTGAATCCCAGATCTTATTTTGGTATTTTTGAGGAAGCTTGCAACATTTCGCCCATTTTATCAGACATTTGTATGTAGTTAAGCCCCTTTGCAGTTGTTCTATACATTTGTGCGCCTTCCAAATACTCCAGTAGACCATTTTCAACAAGAACTGAAACATACTCCTTCAGCTGCGCATATGACAGATAGGCCTTGCGCATTATCTCTGTCTTTGTCGCACCGCCGTTAGCAGAAATTAGCATCTGTGAAACAATCTCTGTTCTACTACGATAAATCATGTCAATTTCTTCTGGCAATGCCTACTATATAACAAATCAGACATAAGCTTATAGCAGATAGTGGTGCAAGGCTTCAACGTTGTTCGTTCACATTCTGCAAAGGTTTGAGTTATTTCTTCCATAGCTCTCGATTCATGTTACTTTACAAGCCCTTCTAGGTATGAAAAGTCTATGTTACCATCAGTGAACGATGTAATTTCTCTCTGCCAGCAGATAGGACAGAAATCTTCATCGACTATTATTCTTTGTTCATAAGTATTATCGTCCGTATCATAGATTTCTTTGCACATCACACAAAAGCTTTTGGTCATCGTAATAGTATCCTATATTACTTGATTCTTTTGATTACTAAAGCGATCATATCTTCGCGCATGTTTGTCTTGTAAATGTTCTCTGAGATCAATGTACATTATGAACCGCTCAGGGCATTGGTTGCATCCCCAAACCAAAAGACGATTCCTAGATTCACCCACAGGAACACCATCAGCTTTACTGTGGTATGTTGTTGTCAATCTCTAGTTACCGCATCTCCCTACCAAATAGTAGCACTAAAGAACCTATGAACAATAGTTAAGCAACACTCATCTCTTCAATCTCCGCCGTTTGCCAAGAGCATTAAACAGATGTAACCTCTTTCCGGGGCAAAAATAATGGGCAGTACACGTTCGAAAATGAACAGCACATTTGTCTTGTACTAGTCACAACTTTTAGCAAAAAAGAATTGGTGGCGCGGATATTATCCAATCATTTATCCGCAGTTCAACGCCTTTTTGCCCATATTTCTTTCTCAGAATACTTCCTCTAACATTTCGACCGCCAGCGCGGCCAACAGGACAAAGAATATCTTCTTGCTGGAGAGTAAGAAGAATCTATTTCTCTTATCCAAAATGTGAGAGAGGAAATTCTGCAGTGCTGGGTAGCCGGATGCTCCCAGCGAATTTACCATTGGCATGGCCAATACTGAAAAAGACTGCATGTTTCATCTTCACATCGTCTTATGCGCCGTACGGACATATAACGTAACTCATTATACTGGTTTCATTCTCCATGTTTAACGGAACTGCAAGTCGAATATCGGTATGCATGCGCTAGTCAATGGGTCGTTATACGGACAAGAGGATATTCAGCCCTAAAACCTCTTTTTGATCTTTCTGCCTGCCGAGGTATTTCCATTTGATAGA
>JAHEZV010000041.1:0-695 GCA_023250885.1 Nitrososphaera sp.
GGCTGAAGAGTTTCAGAAGGATCCAGACCAGGTATGATAGGCTGGCATCAACATACCTTGGGTTTGTGCAGATAGGATGTGTCATGATTCTGATGAGGAGGGTTTCCAGATGAGTTCGCAATGCGATAACTTTATCTTCAACAGGCCGTTAGCCATCACAATGGCCGATGCGATGTTCATGTACGCCGTGACGACCGGGATATTCGCCTTCCTTTTGGCGGTCTGCTTTGGAGCAAGGGGAGCTCGCAAGCGCCGGGGGCCGGGAGAAGAAGCGGGAGAGTCGCACTCTACTGACAGCTCGGGCGGCGAAGGAAAGAGAATCAAGAAGTTCAAGTCGGACGGAACGCCAGTTTACGGATAGGAAAAACTGGCAGCAAGCACTGTATTTGCAGCCGAGCTAGAATGTACTATTTAATAGAATAGACCCGGAAAGTAGAGATGGCCAAGAAGAAAAGATCAGTAGCTAGAAAGGTCAAGGCCGCAAGAAAGGGGCGCACACTTGCTCGCAGGAAAAGATCGATGTAGGCAGGTCCGGCGCTTCAGTTGCCCTAGGAGCTATTACTATTATTTTCTTACCCTTCCTTTCTCCTGAAGGCTAATAATACCGGTCTGTCAAGGTTGGACAACGGGCAATTGTTCAAAAAAGAGGCGCACCCAGTGCGTCGACAAAATGCAGCCGGGGCAGAACTGTACCT
>JAHEZV010000041.1:705-13719 GCA_023250885.1 Nitrososphaera sp.
CATCGGGACAAAGCACTAGTCACACGTCGTTCTGATAGTTCACATCTTTGTCTTCTTTTAGTTAGCCTTGGGCTCGAAGTTTGCACAACCCAAGTTACATAAAAGCGGGCCCAGAGGGACTCGAACCCTCGACCAACTGCTCCGCAGGCAGCCATTCTATCCAGGCTGAACTATGGGCCCAGCATAACGACATCTTGCATACCTTAATTAAAACCTAGTAGCTAGCCGGCGGCCTTTATCGCGGCATCGGCGTTGGCGCTGTCTGCAAGCGACTTGGTTAGAAGGTCTGACGACCTGTCGTATTCGTGCTGGTCGCCGGTGACAAGATAGTTGCGGAAATGCTCGTTGCTCTGCTTCTCTGATTCGATTGCGCTTACAAGGTATCCCTGCGACTCTTTGTACCGGTCGGGTGTGTCCAGAGCCCCTGCCCTGTCTATAATCTCCTGGTACCTCGGCAGGTACTGGTCGATAACAGACACCATCGTGCCGTTGTCATATTCTTTTGCACGCCATTTGCTCTCCTCTGTCTGATACTGCTGGGTGAGTGTGGTGGTGTCAATGATTATTTTTTCAAAGGCGCGCTTGAAATCGTTGTTCTTGGCCGCCTCAACCTGCAAAGAGACCATGAACGCAATTAATGCACCAATGGCTACAATCCCGACAATGGTGATTAAGCGTCTTGTTTGCTTCCTCCCCATCTATGTCGCAGGTGGTGTCAAGGAACAAAATAAATGCTTTTATTGCATTTTCGCGAGCGAAATTCTGCGGATCCTGCTGCTCGGTGTGGCTATCAATTTGACAAAATCCATGTTGCTGCCATCCCAGTACATGTAGTGAAGCGTGTGGCGGCCGCAAAACACAACTGCTGTCTCTTCCTCGGCCCACTACATCATGCACCCACAGGGCAGGTCCTTGTACGTCATTTGATCTCCTCACGAGCCATTTAATTTAATGGTTGCAAGAGCATCTTCTAGGATACTGTAACCTTAATGAACCATACTTTCCAAGCCTGTCCATGAAGACAAAGAAAAACAGGCATGCAAACAAGAAATCTGAAAGGCAAAAGATTCGCACAGGGAGGCGGTTCAGGTCGGGCATCCCTCCAAACAAGCCACTCCACAAGAGAGGCTCAAGAACCGAATATTAGAGTTGAACACTAAATTTACTTTACAAACAAGTATTATATGGCGACTTGGCGAATTGTGGCAGGATTGGCCGAGGAGCAGGCAGAGCCGGACACTAAAAAGTCTATAGCCCAGCCCCCGCTGAACCTCCTTTTCAACCCCTCACTCCTCGTGAGAAAAGATGTCTGGAACATCGACGTCGCGGCGTTGCTTGAAATGTTCCTCCGGCTCATCAACGCGACTGGCAACAAGGATCTGCGCATCTGTGGCATCGCGGCCGTGTCGTCGTCAATGATATACCGGCTGAAAGTGGAAAGCATCTTTGCGCTTGAAAAAATCGCGATGCAGAGGAAGGGCGTCGACGATCCAAACATCCAGCAGCCGATACCGCAGCTCAACCCCGTCGAGCTACCATTCAGGATCGAGTCCACGTACCCTGTTTCGGTTGAGGACCTGCTCCATATACTGGAGAACATGATAATGGAGCTTGCAAACCCCCGGCCGAGGAAGAAGCAGCTGGTGCTCGAGCCTGTCCAGGGCTTTGACTTTGACCAATATTTCGTCAAGTTTGGGCAGATAATCCAGCACTACGAGGAAATGATCCTTGACATCGTGAGCGCAGACGGCATGATGATGTTCAAGAGGCTGGTTGCAAAGATGGAGCCGGTGGAAACTGCAAGGTGTTTTATCGCCATGCTGTACCTTGCAATGAAGGGCAAGGTCGAGCTTGACCAGCAGGAAGACTCAGACGATGTCAAGATAACCTTTATCAAGCAACAGCAGCAATAAATAAAGCGGCTATTTCATTACAATCAGCTTGCGCGAGTCGTTCCCGGAAGAAGAAATTGCCGCAAGGATAGAGGCGGCGCTCTACTCTGCCGGCAGGCCGCTGTCGGCGGTCGAGCTGATAAGGGCATCTGGCACCAATTCCAAGGAAAAGACTCTGCGGCTGGTAGGCGAGCTTGTCAAAAAAACCAAATCCACGTTCAAGGCTATAGAGATAGCGCAGCTGGAAGATGGCACATATGTGTTCCAGCTCAGGCCGGAATACACACCGCTTGTGAGAAAGTTCGCGCAGCACCCTCTAATACCGTCGGCGGCGCTCAAGACGCTTTCCTACATTGCATACGAGCAGCCTGTGACTTCAAAGAGGCTCGTGCAGATAAGGGGAAGTCAGGTGTATTCGCATGTCAAGGTGCTCGAGCAATTGCAGTTTGTAGAGCACGAAAACCTTGGACGGCTCAAAGTCTACCGCACGAGTCCCAAGTTCCAGAACTACTTTGGCATAGTCGATCTGAACGCGATGAAGAGCAAGCTGGTGGCGGCCACCAACAAGCAGTCGCCTCCGTCCCCGCGCGCTGCAAGCCAGCATCAATCCCCAGAAAAGTCTTAATTAGAGTGGGAAATTACCTACTGCACTGCTATGCGAAAATCGATAGAGAACCTTGCGGGGCGCAAGATGACTGGCGGCCGCAAGGTTGCCATGAGGGGAAGACGCAAGTTCGAGATTGACAGGTATCCAAATGAAGCCGTAGTCGGCGCGACCCAGATCGTTGCCAGGAGGACGAGGGGCGACAACGTCAAGGCCGCATTCAAGACTGTCGAGTTTGCCAACGTCATTGACAAGGAAGCCAAGAAGGTCACAAAGTCAAAGATCCTGAAGGTGGCCAAGAACCCGGCAAACAGGGACTATGAAAGAAGGGGCGTCATAAGCAAGGGTGCAATGATCGAGACTGAAAGCGGGACTGCAGTAGTGGTCTCACGTCCTGGGCAGAATGGAGTCGTCAACGCTGTCCTAGTCAAAGCAGCGGCAAAAACTTCATAACTCGTCGGTAACCAATAAGAGCTAACATGGTTTTTTTCTGTGGAGGTATCGTGGGACGGTCCGGACCCGAAAGCAAGGATTTCCTGCCCGTAGCCTGTCGACTTTGCATGCAGGCCGGCACCTGCCGAGACGCTCAACTCACTTGAGTCAGAGAGGATCTTGCTGCAGGTTGACCTCGTGAGCGGCGTAAGGTTGGTCTAAGCAAGACTTGCCAACAATGCCAATAGGGAAAACCTCGAGAAGGTTGGAGGCTCTAGCGAGCTAAAGCATAAAACGTTTCTCACAACCAGAATGGTGCAGGACGGCCAGCGGCCAGGCAGGTCGACTGGCGAACTCAACATTCCATCTAGCTGGGTAGAACGGGCACTCGAACATACGAGAGGACAGGAGTGGCAAGCCCTATAAGCGATAAAAAGCTCTACGCGCTTGAGATACCATACGTGCTTGACAGCGGCAACAACTGCACCGCCTACTTTAACTCTGAAGACGCATTTCACTGGCAGGCGCGGGCGAAACTAACAATTTAGCGCTCTCAACATTGTTTATAAAAGCCATGGAATATACGGGCATTGACACTTGAAAGACTATGATCACGTCGTGCTCTGGCTTGATTATTTCAACAAGAATCTCAAGAGGCGGCAGGGCCGCAAAGTAAACCGCGACCAGGCGGTATTCGACCCGACGGTGCAGGAGCTGGCAGAGGCCACTAGAGCCGCCGGCTTCCAGTTCTCGGATCAGGAAGTGAACAATGAAGCGAGGTTCCCGAGAAGATCTTTTGTCAAGTCCGGCTACGTGATGGTTGTAAAAAGGGAAGGCGTCAAAAAGTCGCAGGTGATCGACGCAGTCGCCGACAAAATTGTGCAGAAAAGGAGCCGGCAAAAATCCGGCAAGAAATGAAATTTCTAGATCGGAAAAAAGTTTCCGGGCACTGATAACAGAATCTTATTTATCGAAATACAAATAATATTTGACAGAAGCGAATGATAGCAAGTAGATGGCTTATGCCACTTACCAACGTGGGGGAGATCGGGGAAATTATGCATCTCGCAAAAAGCGGAAGGTTGATAGTCAAACTCAACGCGGCGGGCGCTAGCATCAGAGCCGGCGAGCTGCTCGTTGACGGGTCGGGCAAAAGGGTGGGCAGGGTGGCAGAGTTGATTGGTCCGGTTAGCGCGCCGTACGCGTCGGTCATACCGATGAGTGACAGGACGAGCAGGCTTGTCGGATCCAGAGTATTCAGCAGCGGTTTTGCTAAAACGTCCCGCAGCCAGGGCGCGGGCTCCGGCCGCAGGTCGAGGTAAAAGGAAATGACCTCTGCAGAATACTACACCGAGTGCTCCGAGTGCGGCGCAAACCTCATTCAAGACCCAAGCAAGGGCGAATATATCTGCGAGAGGTGCGGCTGCGTAGTAATGGACCAGGTCGAGGACTTTGGTCGCGAGTCAAACGCCACCGACTTTGAGGAAAAGTCCAAGAACACGAGGGCGAGCGGCTCGACCAGTTTTGCTTTACACGATTATGGATTGAGGACAGAGATTGCCTACGGTTCAAAGGACTATGCGGGCAAGCCGATAGACTACCAGATGGCCGAAACGATGAACAGCATACGCAAGTGGCACATCCGGAGCAGGATCGTCTCGCCGCAGGAACGCCGACTGTCCAATGTTCTCACAAAGATAAATGAGACGTGCGCGGCAATGTCCCTTCCAAAACTTCTCGTCGAGACGTCAGCAGTGCTTTACCGCAACTTTGAGAGCAACTGTGAGGCAAAGGGCAAGTCTATTGCCTGCATGGCAGCGGCCACCATCTACCTTGCATGCAAAAAGTGTTTGGTGGTGCGCTCGCTGGACGAAATTATCAGAGCTACTGGCGTGACTGACCAGGACAGGTCTAGCGTCAAGCTGGCGTCAAAGTACTATAGAATGATGGTTATGGAGATGGGTGTGTTTACAGAGCAGCCGCCGGTGCCAGTTACCAGCGCGCCACAGTCTGCACAAATTCAGGCAGTCACGCTTGCCATCGACCACTACATATCAAAGCTCGCCAACATGGCCAAGATCGACACCAAAGTGGAAAGGCTTGCAATTGACATCGCGCATAAGACAGACGATCACCTGCTGGCAGACGGCAAGGCGCCAAACGGCCTGGCCGCAGCGTACATCTACATCGCTTCAATGCTTCTGGGCGTCAACATACTCCAGCGCGACGTGTCAAGCCTGTCCGGCGTCACCGAAGTGACAATCAGGAACAGGTGCAAGGACCTACTCACCGGCTTCAAGATGACGGTGACAGTGAGGCCGCAGCAGGCCAGGCCGGGCTTTGCAGCATAATCGTTTAAAAAGGAGAAAAACCATAAACCAATAATGCTGTGCAGGTCTTGCGGGGCAGAGATGATGGCAGCCGAGTACTGCCCCTCATGCAACGAAGCAGTGCTGTGGAAGTGCAGCAGCTGTGAAAAGGAAAACGACAAGTCGGTGCATACCTATCATCCTCCAAGACCAGAGTCGTCAAGGACGGCCTCTGTCGTCGGCACCCTCATTGGTTTTGTCTCTGGCCTTTACGTAATGGTGCCCGTTTGATCACTTCGGATTTTCTTCCTCTCTCTTTCTTCTGATTCTCAGAAATATAGCCGCGCCAACTAGCACTGCAAGACCGGCCAACAGGATTAGAAATGTGGTCTCGTCCCTGACGCTTCCTTCAGGCAGGATTGCAAGAATGGGTAGCACAACAGAGCAAAAGGCTTTTCTAGATTTATACCCTAACGTTTTTGCCCTTGGTGCAGTTAGAATATGTCAACCCTCTCGCAGGGCTTGCAATGCTCGTCATCGGACTTTTTCTGATGGTGTTTGGCTACTGGGTCTACGGCATGACGCCTGCTGTGGCCGGGATCGTGCTCGTTATTTATTACCGCAAGTACCTGCTGCAGATAATGGGTACGGCATACTAGCCCAGCATCTTGATTGCTGTTGGAAGCACGTCTGCGCCCATGAGAAGGCCCAGCCTGCCGCGCTTGCCGTAGTTTTCAGTAAACCTTGCGCTGCCGTCCTGCTTGACCATGCTGCCTGAAACGAGCAGCGGGACCGGGTCGTCGCTGTGCCCTTTCTTTATGCATGGGGTAGAGTGATCGCCAGAAACAACTATTGCATCACCGTCTTTCAATTCCTTCATGAGCGTTCCAAAGAAGCGCTTGTCGATATCTTCGATATTCTTCTTTTTTCCCCTTGCGTCGCCGTCATGACCAAACTCGTCGGGCCCCTTTATGTGAACATAGACCGCGTTGACCGACTTTAGGCTCCTGGCCGCGACCCTTGCCTTTTCCTCATAATCGTTGATGTCACGGGCCTGGAACATCTTCATGCCAAGCACCTTGGAAATCCCGATCTCGACTGGCATGTCTACTATGCAGCCGAAGCTGATTCCGTGTTTTTTGTTTATTGGATCAACATTCGGGTACCTGTTGCCAGAATCGCGCGCAAGGATGCAATTCATTGGCTTTTTGCCTGCCGCACTCCTTGCCTTGTTCACTGGGTGGTCCCGCAGCAGCTGGACGACCTGCACCGTGAACTCGTTTAGCATTGTGGCCGCGACCCGAGCCTGGTCGCTATCTTCCTCTGCTACCGACTTTTGAACAAACATGTTGCCAGTAGTGTCCTTGGCTATCCCCATGCCGTCGACCCTATCATAGGCTGGATCGGTATTGGTAATCTTGTCTGACAGCTTCATTTTTGTGTGCCTAAGCCTGATTACAACGCGATGGGCAACTGTGGGCTCTAGCGCGACAGAAGAGTTCCTGTCGCTGAACTTGATGCTATCGCGCAGCGTCTTGCACACTGACTTGGCCTCTTCGCTGCTGATGATCCTGCCGGCGCGCCTGTCAACTATTTTCAATTTGTCGTCGACTGTGGCAAAGTTGCCGCGAAGAGCCAAGTCGCCGTCGCGAAAGTCGATGTTGCAGCCTATTGACTCTATGACGCCCCTGCCTACGTAGCTTCCGTCCTTGAAGCTGTAGCCCAGCATGTTGAAAACCGCAATGTCGGACTGGGGTGCAATCCCTTTGCCGACGCTGATGACCCTCCCCATCGCGCCGTTCCTTGCCAGCGTGTCTAGGTTGGGGGTATATGCCGCCTCTAGCGGCGTTAAATCGTTCAACGACGGGTGACGCAGGTCGCCAATGCCATCGAGCAAAACATAGACTAGCCGGACGCCTTTCATAGTGACCGAAGAACCCTTCGTCAATTTATTGTTTGTGAGATTGTCTCTGGTGGGTCCTGCATTTTTCCTTGTAGTATGCAAAATACTTCCCTAGCCCTCTCGCGTACGGCTCAAAGATTTCAAACACCTCATTATCCTCATCCTCGGTCAGCTGGCGCCTGTACCTTTCAAGCACAAAGCCTTCCGCCAAGCCCTTGTAGTAGCCCGCCCTGTGGCCGTGAAGAAAGGCATGGGCGTTTTCGCACTTCCAGACGCGCTTTAACTTTGGCGCGCGCTTTTTCGGAACCTTTCGAGTTGCCTGATCGTTTTCAATGGCGGTTTCGAAGATTTTATTGATTTTATTATTGATTTCCTTGTCAAGTGGCATATGTGCTGCTGCCTCGCAGCTTTGACAAAAAGTTATCCGTAGTCCTTTAATAGCATACATGGGCAACTATCCTGCGTTGGAGCAATGCACGTTTTGCCAGCGCATTGTTGTAGACGACAAGGGCGAAAAAACAGAAGACTTTGGAATGGAAAAACGCGGAAAATATGTCTGCGCAAGCTGCATGAAGGCTCTGGAGTTTTCGCTCGGCAACTAGAACTTACAGAACCTTTAATTAAAAGCAAATAGAGCCTTTTTCAGGCTGAAACATTTGGGGGAGCTGCGCAAAGACTATGTTCTTGACAGGTTTGTTGTCGTGCCTGAAGCCAGCCAGGCTGCCGGCGACAAGCCGGAAGGCAGCAAATGCCCTTACTGCCCGGGCAATGAATCAATGACAGAGCCGGCGCTGCTCGCGCTGGTCGTCCAGGATGGCATGCTCCAGCGCCTCTCAGACAGCGAGGACAGCATCGTCGAGGACTGGTCTGTAAGGGTGTTCCAGAGCAAGAACCCTGTGGTCACGACAGGCACTGCGACAAGCTACAGTGACAAGCCCCTCTACAGCGAGCCGGCTTATGGGTACCACCAGATAGTCGTGGCGTCACCGGACCACAAGGAGAGCCTCGCGCAAATGTCCGTCGAGCAGTGGGGCAACGTACTTGTCGTGATTCAGGACCGTGTAAGGTGGCTCTACACGCAAAAGAGTGTGACCTATGTGTCGATTTATGTCAACAGCGGAGCGGGTGCAGGCGCACAGGTGCCACACCCGCACTTGCACATCGTCACTTTTTCCACGATACCGCCGGTGATAGAACTGGAGGCCGAAGGGTCACACAGGTTCATGAACGAAAACGGTAACTGCCCTGCGTGCAACATAATCGGCTTCGAATCTAGTGGCCCGCGCCAGATTCTGGCAACTGACAGCTTCCTAGCGTTCTGCCCTTGGGCGGCAACCTACCCATACGAATTCTGGATATATCCAAAGAGGCACATCACCTCGTTTTCAAAGATAACCCAGAAGGAGATAAACGACCTCGCCCTTATGCTAAGGGCAACGCTTGGCGGCATGTCAAAGGCGCTCAAAGACGCGCCCTTCAACCTGGTGTTCCACCTTTCGCCGGAAAAGAAGAACAGCCGCCAGATCCACTGGCACATTGAAGTGTACCCGCAGCTGAGCACATGGTCCGGGCTCGAGCGGGGCTTTGGGGTTTTCGTCAATAACATCAGGCCGGAAAAGTCTGCAGAAATACTGGGCTCGGTGAGCAGGAAAGAGCTCGCAGGCCTCGTCGGCATAGTATGATTTAATTACCAAACTGCAAATACAATTCTGTAAAAATGAGGCTAAAGCTGGAGGACTGGACTTCGCTCGCATCCCTCGGGCTATCTGTCATGTTTGTCGTCCTTTTGCTCTCTTTTTACAACTTCTTAATAGGGCCTGAAGGTCAGGGGCCCGAGCGCGTGGTCGAGCCGGGGAGCCTCATACTCCAAGTCATCTTTATCTCGGCAGCGCCTTGCGTGGTGCTGGCCGGCTTTGTTTTTGGAATGACCAAGACGTACGGCACGCGAATAGGCGGCATGGTGTTGATATCTTCAGGTATCTTAATGATTGCAGGCATGGCTGCCGGAATCCCTCTGTTGGCAAGGATCCCTGACCAGTATATTGTGGGCGTCGTAGGCTTCGTGCCCTACTTTTTTATGGCGGCCGGTGCCGGCGTGGCGGCGGTGGGCGGGTACCTGATTGCCGCGTCAAAAAGAAGGCCTATTAGCAGCGACTTGGATGATCTTCGTTGAGAAAAAATAGAGTCAGGGAGATAGACGTATCGCGCAGCTTGCTGCCCGTAAAGGTATCAGAAAACCTGCAGTCTGTTTTTGCCACAGCGCGCAAAGAGAACACCCCTGTGCTTGCTATAGTGACTGGCACCAAGCCGGACTTTTACAAGCAGGCGCCGCTGGTCATAGAGGCAGCAAAAGAAAACCTGCCTGTTTTCGTTATAAACACTGGCCAGCACTTTGACGAGGTGCTCGGGTTTGGCATCGAGGAGTTCAACCTGCAGCAATTCGTCGGCTGCAACCTCCAGATAAGAGGCGACCTGATGGAAAAGGCAAGTGAGCTGATAATCAAGTTCGGCTCATTCGGCCGGTACTGCAGGAAGCACTTTGGCACAGAATCGTTACTTCCAATAGTCCACGGCGACACGCTGGTGGCAGGCATCGCGCCGCTTGCATGGGTCTTTGGCATGGGGCAGAAGGTCGGCCAGAACGAAGCAGGTCTCCGTTCCATGAGCCCGGAGGCGATCAAGAAGTTGGGGGCAAGAAAGGAGCCAACAAAGGCAGAAGTGCGCAAGTTCATCAGCAGCCAGTTTGACGGCAAGTGGTTTCTTGCAAGGGAAGAGCCCTTCCCAGAGCAGATCGACACGTGGATATGCTCCGCCGGGACACAGTTCTTTTTTGCACCCACCAAGCTCAACAGGGACAACCTCGTAAGAGAGGGGTACCCCGAGAACTTTGTCCACGTGGTAGGTAACTCGGTGGTTGACGCAATACACCAGAAGAGGAAGGAAAAGACGCGCCAGAGCGTCTTTGACATTTACCCGCAGCTGGAAAAGGGGGAGTGGATAAGGATGGACATTCACAGGCGCGAGAACTTGACGCAGACACGCTTTTCGTCGATAATCGGCGGGCTAGTCGAATTGATAAAGAATACTGACAAGAAAGTGGTTCTAGTGATGCTGAACGCGACAGCAGCAGCGCTAAAACAGTACGAGCTTGCATCAAAACTGCAGAGCCTTGCCGAGCAGCATCCTGATAAATTTTTGATGACGCCGCTGTGGAAAGAATATGCAAACGTCATCGAATTCCTTGACAGCGGTCGTTGCTGGGCGGAAATGACTGACTCGGGCTCGATGCAGGAAGAGCTGCTCTACTTTCCCAAAGTGACATCACTGACAGTCAGGCTTAACACCGACAGGCCGGAAACGATATTTGATGCCAAGAGCAACTTGTTGGTCCCTCCTCTCAGCCCGGGCTGGATAGTATCGATAGTCAACGAGGCGTATAATAGAGAAGAGGGCCTAGGCATGAAGCTCCGGCACAAAAAACAGATCTACGGCAGGCCGGGGCAGGTGTCAAAGAGCATAATTCAAATAATCAAGAAAGAGTTTGAAAATGGCGACGCCAACTTTTACCCCTGGCTGCACCAGAGGCTAGGGCTATGGAAGGAAGGGCAGGGCCTTGACTACATGTAGCTAAAGGGCGAACTTGCCTTTGCGGACACCGGCGCGCTTTCTATCGATCGCAGTAATGGAAAAGACATCCTTTATCATTTGCTCGTAGGCCTTGCTCATAGTCTGGCTCCGGCGCGACATCATTTTCTTCTGGGTTTCTATGGCGGAGCGAAGCTCCAGCTCGGCGTTCCTTGCCCCGACGCTGACGCCGTAAATAGTAAAGCTTGGCACGTCCTGTGCCACAAGCCCGTGCAAGTGAGAAGAGACTCCGATCCGCCCGCCGCTGTAAATGAGCGTGCCAATGGACAGCTTGGCCATATCTGCAATGAACGACCCGACCTTGTTCTGGCCAGTATCTAACTTGGCCTTGCCACTTCCAACTTTGATGTTGCCGTACGTCATTTTCAGGTCTGACGTGGTCGTCATGGCGCCGACGTTCACCCATTCGCCGACGTACGAGTGGCCGATAAAGCCCGCATGCGCCTTGTTCGTGTGATCAGAAATCACAGAGTGTTCTATCTCCCCGGCCACCCTGCAGTTGTGGCCGACATAGCTCGATTCTATTATTGTGAATTGCTTTACCTGCGTCCTGGTGCCAACGTATGCAGGCCCGACTATTCTGCTTGTCGCGACGTACGCGTCCCGGCCGATGTAGATGCCTCCCTGCCTTGCATCAAGAACCGTTCCCTCTTCAACCGAGGCGTTTTTGCCAATCGCTATCGTGTGGTTGCCGGCAACCCGCACGCCGGGACCCAAGTCGCTTTCACTTTGCATCTTGGCTGTCTGAATTGCAAGCGCGTTTTCTAGGAGCGTTATGATGTCCCAAGGCTCAGACAAGAGACCCTGGCTTTCTTCTGCCTTGAGCTTTGTCGACTTGTCCACGTCGAAGTTTCTTACGTCGATCTTTTTGCCGGCTGCGACGTAGTCAGCAAGATATTCAGTGTCCTTCCTGCCAAGCCTTGCAACGAGGAGCCTGTCGCCAGCAATTATCACAAACGTGCGGGCGACTTTCTGCAGGCGCTCCGGGTATATCGCCCCGGGGTGGAGAAGGCCGTTGACAAACACCGTGTCGCCGTCTATGGAACTGGGGTTGACCTTGCACTGGACGTGCCGCTCGCCCGTGACGCCTGCAAGATATTCCCTTGTCAGCAGCACCTCAGGCATCGCCTGGTGCTCTTCAAAAAAGCTCCTTGCCCCGACCTTGATGTCAAATGTGGCCTTTGTAAGCGAAATGGGGGAAAAGTTCTGCCAGTGAGAGTCCTCAAACAGGGCTATGCCCATCTATATCTTGCCCAGCCTGTCTGCATACTGTTTGTAGGCATCAAGGTATGATTTTTTGTCGCCAATGTCAATAAAGCCGGTATCTATCTTGAAGCCCTTGACAATCTTTTTTTGCTCCAGCGCCTTTCTCACCGCGTCGTCCATTCCAAACGAGCATGACTTGGGTATTACCTTCAAAAAGTCCGGCTCCATCACGTAGCAGCCGATGTTTATCAGTCCGCTTATCTCCGGCTTTTCACGCCAATCAATGACCCTGTCCTGCCCGTTAACGTCAATAAAACCGTACTTTAGCTTCGTCGAGTAGTGCAAAAGTGCCATAGAGACAAACGCCTTTGACTCTTTGTGCTGCCTTAGCATCTTGCGCAGGTTGAATTCGTACACAGAGTCACCGTAAACGCACATAAACGAGTCGTCAATCAACTTTTCTGCGGTCTTTAACTGGCCCGCGGTTGCAAGCGGCCTCTCTGATCTTGCATATTTAATCTCGACTCCAAAGCGGGCGCCGTCCTCGAAATAGTCTTCAATCGTCCTGTGCAAATAGCTGACGCAAACGATGATCTGGTCAATGCCGCCTGCGTTCCTCAGCCACTCGATGATGTATTCAAGGAGAGGCTTGTTGCCAAGCGGGAGCATCGGCTTTGGGATAAAGAACGTATAAGGCTGCAGCCTGGTGCCCAGCCCTCCTGCCAAGATTATTGCCTTCATGTTTCCTGTCTTTTTTCTCCTTCTGCTATATATAAGGTAAAACTTTCAAACTTCGAGGAATAGACGAACTTGGTCACTTTTCCCATGAACCATAACGGAATGGTCTGCTAACCCGCTGACTGTAATCGCTTGTATGTGTATGAGCATTACTGAAGGTTTTTAATCAATGTACGGGGCGAGTGGAATTTTTCCCTTGAATAAAAAGATTTTAAACAAATTGCAGAACGGATTGAGAAAGTTGATAAACTATACTGAATAACAAAAGTTCGTAAAGCCAGAGGA
>JAHEZV010000004.1 GCA_023250885.1 Nitrososphaera sp.
AAAGCCGGTGACAGCACCGTCACCATAGAACTTGGGCAATGCAGTATCGTCGCTCCTGTGCATGACATACTTGTCAAGCTCTACAAAGGTGCCCTCGTCAAGCAAAAGAGCAATCCTCTCGCGCGCGGTAAGCTTGCCTTTTGAATGCTGAGCATCAATCTTCTCGTGGCCGCCGCCGCTCTCAGCAGACTTTTTCATCGAAGCCAGCCGCTTGATTTTCTCTTCATGCATAGAGATGTAAATAAAGCGAGTAAGTCGTCATATAAATTCATTATTGGCTCCATGGTCAGGGATTCATCAAAGGTCCTGCAAAACGCGGCAGAAGCGTTAATTGTATGCAGCAGTGATGTCCACTAGTCTACAGCTATTCCCTGAGGCCGGCCCGCCCGCCCTGCGCCCTGCGGAAGACGTTCATGCCAAGGTTATAGTTTTCAAAGAGCGACTGGAGCGTTTCGATTTCTGTAGAAAGCATCGCACTCTCGCCCTTGTTGAGTTCAGGCTCTTTCATAAGCTCTTCGAGCCTTGCCTTCTTTTCGGCCAAAAGCTTGCACACGGTGTGCTCGTATTCGCTTGACACATGGATTGCTCCTAATCATTCAAATTTTAACTTTTGCTACGTTGCGCGCCTTTTCAACGAACGCCTGCTGGTAGTTCGCAAAAGCCTGCTTGTCTTCCAGACACTGGCTGCAGATGCACGCCTGCGAGACTGCCTGCCTGTCGCAGTCGGCCTCAAAGCCGCACTCGGCGCACCCAGCCGGCCTACCGCAGACAAAGCAGTCAAGCTCGGGGACCTCTTGCATTTTCTCCTTCTTTTCTGATGCTGGCGCTTCGCACTTTACATGCTTGATCGCCTTGGTACTTTTTGACCATAATGCGCGTTCGCCTTGCGGTATCTCATTGCCGCACTCGGCGCACTTGCCTTTGAATTTCACTGCAAGGGGCATCCAGTCGCTCATTTCCTCTTCGCCTTCTCGATCTCCTTTGCTATCGACTCGCCTACAGACTCGTCGCCGAAGTTGTCCACTGCAAACTCGACTGGGTCTACCTTTTCGTCGATCATCAGCCTGATTAAATATGGCAGTGCAAACGAGCCGGCGGAACTCCTTGATGTGTGGAGCGCCGGCGCGAGCTCGCGCAGAATATTCCTTGTCGACTGCGAGCGGGCAAATATCGGCCCCATCACCGGCCACGGCATCGCATATTGTGTATATTTTATCCCTTTCTGGCGCGACTTTTCATACAGCCCAGACGCGATGATGCTGCTTATGTATCTGAGCAGGCGCCACTCCCTCCTTGCGTTTGCCCTGCCGACCATCATGTCTGCTTTTGACAGGACGTCAAGCAGGGAAGCCAGGTCTTCATGCCCGACGTGCGAAGAGACGACGCTTGAGAAGAGAGCAGCCAGCATGTCCTTGCGCCTCTCCTCCGGCGACCCCCCGTACCTTGGATCGGGGTACGATGCCTCTGCCCTTGCAATGAACTGCGTTGCTTGTTCCAAGCTGCCGGCGTTAAAGTAGCTGTTTATTGCGTCTGCGATGCCAATATCCACGATGTCCTTGTTTGAAACCGTAGCGTAGCCTGCCGCGCGGGACTGCGCGCTGTTGAGCATAGAGCGGAGGTCGCCCCTGCTGTTGTTGACAATCGATATCTTGTCTCCCGGCCCGAGCTTTACCCCTTCGCTCTGGAGCACGTGGTCAAGGAACAGCATCAATAGCCGTGGTGGCACGGGGCTGAACTCTACTGCCTTGCAGGCCTTGGCAAGGTCTTTTATCTTGGTGGATTTCGCGTTGGCGGCCATTATCACAGGCACCGTCGGCTCTTTCACCAGGTCCACTAGCGTATCAAGGCCGCCCGTATCCTCCCTGCCAGAGATGCCGTCAACCTCGTCAAGAAACAGCATTATCTTTCGCCCGAGCAGGTTTGCTGTATTTTGAAAGACGGGTGTTATCCTTGCCCGCAGGGCGTCCTTGTTACGGGTGTCGCTTGCGTTCATCTCCACAAGGTCATAATCGAATCGTCTTGCGAGCGTGTGCACAAGCGTGGTCTTGCCGGTGCCCGGCGGCCCAACCAGCAATAGCGGCTTGCTGCCGCTCACCCAGCTACCCAGCCACTTTAGCGCGGCAAGTCGGGCGTCTTCATTGCCCACCATTTCCTGTACCGTCTTTGGCCTGTGCTTTTCAGACCACATCATTTGGCGACAGCTTCTAGCTTCTTTTGGAATTCCGCAAAAGGCGCGCGCCGGACGAGCTCGTTGTACCAGTACTGGTTGTAGTGCCTGACTGTCATGAACAGAAATTCAAGGAACGGCTTTAGCTGGAAACTCTCGGGCAGCATGTCAAGGGCGATTTTGGCTTCGTCGAGGTAAAGCTCGCTTTTTGCCATCGTGAGCTCAAAGGCGTGCCTCACGTCGCCGGTGTTGAGGGCATAATAGAGCGGCCACGACGGGATCTTGACCGCGTTGTTCTTGATGGCGTCTTCGATCTCGTTGCCGCAGCCGACGCACTCGCCGGCCCTGGCCATGCCAAGGTGAAATATGTCACTTAATGGCCGGCGGTTGAGCGCCATGTTCCTGCCGGCCGTGCCCATTACAGCCCGGTATTTCTTGTAGCACTCGGTCATCTTCTCGTCGTTTATTGACACCGGCTTCATCTTTAATTTCACGTCGACATATTGGCCGATTCTGGCGTCCTTGAACCCTTCTTCAAACGCCTTCAGCACCGCGTCTCCTCCTTGCGCGATTTTGCGTCGCGCTATGCCGAGTATGTAGGGGTTCATGAACTTGTAGTCGTCAAGGTATTCAAGATCCTCGTCCTTGTCGACTATCCTGTCCATAGGCTCCGACAGGTCGATTGCGATGACGTGGCCGTCGATTACCGCGTTCCTCTTTTCCTCAGAGGCGGCGTCGCTGAAATATTCGGAAGCGCCGTCGTAAAGCGCGTTGAAAACAGGAAACGTCATCTTCACAAAATTGGAATTCAGTATGCGCTTGACCCTGTCGCCAAGCACGTCAGGGTTTGACAGCCGGGCCTTAACGTCTGACATGCTGTCATCAGAGAGGGCGAGCTCTTGAGTGCCGGCATCGTCTGCAAACTTTTGAATGGTGCCGGCGGGGTTGCTGTCGGCAACTATTGCCTTGTGCAATGACATTATGAACCGCTGGGCAAAGCCAGAGAATTCTTGTTCTGTCTTCTCCTTGTACTGGTTGAACTGTCGGTAGCCCTTGCTCCTTAGCAGCCCCTGCTTCATGATTTCCCTGCCGGTCTGCGTGCTCTTCAGGGCTTCCATTGAAAAGATCGACTCATCCTTGCCGCTCATTTCTTTGCTATGTGTTGTCTAGTCAGCCATTGATAAGCGTAATGGGAGACTAAGGGAACTTTCCCTCCACACCCTTGTGTCACCCGCTCAGCCTAGCCCCTTTTGCAAAATGCTGGCAGCAATCACTTATTTTTAGTGAAGTTAGATATAGTAAGGAAAAGGGAGAAAAAAGATGGCTTACCTCGAAGCCATCGCGATTCTTTCTTGCTCGTTCTTTTTCTTTACCGCGTGGCTTGCCATGTCGTTGTTGGAAGCCAGGATGATTTCCTTGGCAAGCGCCTCTTCGATCGCCTGCGGGTTGCTGTAGGTCGACTCCCTCACGCCCTCTGCGATAAAGCGCAGCGCAAGGTCGACCCTGCGCAATGGAGCAACGTCGACTGACACGTGGTATACGACACCACCATACACGATGCGGGTCGTGTCCTCATTCGGCGATGAATTCTCGATTGCCCTCACCAGCAATTCGACAGGGTTCTTGCCGGTTTCAAGGTGTAGTATCTCAAACGCCGTCTTGACAATATTCAACATCCTTGCCTTCTTGCCGCCCATCCTGCCGGTGTTCTTGGCGTATTTCTTGCCGAAGTGCATCATCTTGTTTGCAAGGCGCTCAACTATGTTGACCTCTGCCTTTTTCAATCGCTGGTGCTCGTGTCTGCCAAACGTCACCGGGATTACCGCGGGCTTCAGACTGATCACGTTCTTCAGGCCTGGGTCGTTTATCGCAATGTCGGTCGTGTCCCACTTGTGGAACAGCTGGATGTGTACCTGCTCTTTTCCGCTCATCTTCTCGGCTTCTCCTTTCTTCCGTGCACAAGCTCGTTCAATGAAACGCCGTTAACCTTGAATACCTGCCACCTGACGCCTGGAATGTCGCCCATTGCGCCACCCATCGAGCCTCCGATGCCGCCGATAATGACTTCGTCGTGCTCGTCAACAAAGTTGAGAGCTCCGTCCTTTGGAAGGAAAGCCGTAACCGACTTGCCGTTTTTTATCAGCTGAACCCTGACGCACTTGCGAACGGCAGAATTGGGCTGCTTTGACTCGATGCCTACCTTTTCCAGCACTATACCCCTTGCCTGCGGCGCGCCCTCGAGCGGGTTTGCCTTCTTGTCAAGCATGAGCATCCTTCTCTTGTAGTACTTGTCTGCCCACCTGGCGCGGCTCTTCTTTGACTTGAGAACCCTGCCTGCAAACAGACCTAGTGGAGATTTACCCATCCATATTCACCCTATGACTATTACCCTGTTCAGGGCTTACTATCTGCACATTGGTTATTTGGAAGTATCGCTTCGCAAGAAGCCTTGCCTTCTCGGCGTTCCTTCCTTCCCTGCCCACCACGGCGCCTTTTTTCCTCTGGTCGACCGTGACCACGGCCTGCTTTGTCCCGTCGCTCCTGTCAGATATCCTGACGTCGTTTACCATGTCGGCGTTGAGCATGTTGCGGATAAATTCGGCAGGGTCGTCAGATAATTCGACAAGTTCAATCTTTTTTGCAACCACGTTCTGCAGTTGCTTGATGGTCGAGCCGCCCTTGCCTATTGCAAGGCCCATCTGGCCCTTGTTGACCACGAAAATAACGCGGTCCATCTTTTCGTCGACGATGCAGTCCCTTGCAGTTGCGCTTGTCACGCTCTGGAAAAGGGACATCAGTCGCAGCTCGTCAGAGGTTAGCTTGATCTCCATTTTTACAGCGTCCCTGTACCGTGCAGCGCAAACGACGACCACGACAACAAATCATGCTTCCAACTCATGCTCAATTTAAGTCTTGGTACCTTGCTTGGCCGCCGCCCCTTTTTCCGACATTATGGCTTCAATCTCGGCCGCGGTTCCGCTCTTGATCGCTATTGCGGTGATCCGAAAGGGCTTGCTGCAGAGCTTGCCCAGCTGCACCGAAGTGCCGGGATATTCATAGACTGCGACGTTTGCAATCTTTGCCTGCTCTTCCAGCTTTGCCCTGTCGCCCGAGTCGATCGACTTGCTGACGATTATCAGCTCCGTTCCTTTGACTGACTGCAAGACTTCCTTGATGCCGCTCCTGTACTTGTCGGCGACTATTGCGTCCTTAATCACTTTTTCCAACACTTTCATAATCCTTCACCTTCATGTACAGGTCTACCATTCCGGTGCCTACAGGTACAGTGGCACCTACTATTACGTTTTCTGTCACTCCTTTCAGGGTTTCGATCTGGCCTTCCAGCGCCGCTCTGGCAATTGTCGGCACTGTAATTTCGAACGCGGCTCTTGCAAGCACAGATGTCTTTGTTCCGGCTATGCCGTGCCTGCCTATCTGCTGCAGGTACCCTTTAGACGTCATCAGGTCGGCAACCAGCATGATGTGGCGCATATCCACTTCAAGGCCCTGCTCTTCAAGCGTGTTCGTGATCTCTTTTATCAATGCAGTCCTTGCCGCTTCGATGCCAAGCGTCTGCCATATCTCGTAGACGTTGTTTGTAGTGATCCTTGTGAGGTCGACGCCTTCGACTGCCACTACCTTTGCAAGGTTAGAGCCTGCCGTCTGGATTACCCACTCTTCGTCCTGCTTTACAATGGTCACCCGCTCAATGTCCGGGACGCCCTTGACGCGCGTGTTGAGCAGCTTGCTCTTGAGCGTCAGCAGCGTCTGCGCGTCCGGCTCGTCCGGGATTGTTATCTTGATCAAGAGCTTGTTTTCGTTTGGCTTGATGGTGTTTTTCTTCTTCGTGCCTTCAAGGACTTCCTGCACGTTGGCGAAATTGCATCCCCGCTCTGCAAGCTTGGCTTCAGACAGGTGGAACGTCAGCACGCCGCTATAGTCAGTGTCTGACCTGTCGATAAGGTCGCCTATCTGGGTGAACAGTATCTCCCTTGCGACTTCAAGGGCCTTTTCTCTCGACACACTATGTTCTTCATCCAGGTAAATGTCCATTGTGGGCGTCACGGGCTTTTTGCGCGCGTCCACGAGCTCGATGAGCCGCGGGAGGCCGAGCGTCACGTTTCTCTCTTTTACGCCTGCAAAGTGGAACGTCCTGAGCGTCATCTGGGTTCCCGGCTCGCCGATCGACTGCGCGGTGACGACGCCAACTGCTTCTCCCGGCTCTGCAAGCGCCCTGTCGATCAGGTCGAGCACCTTCTTCATGACTTTTTCAACTCCTTCCTTGCTGAGCCTGTTTTCAAGGAGCGCTTTTTCCAGGTTTGTCTTCATCCTCGGGTTGAGGTTCTCGGCGTATTTTGCAGTGATGCCCTTGATGACATCTTCGGTGGCCTTCCTGCCTTCGTCAACGACTGATTCAGCTTCAATGAGCCTTGAAATGTTGACCGCCTCTCCGTGGTCGCTCTTGGCAGGATCGATGCCGTCCTCGCCATAGAGATACTGCACGATGTTGCCATGCGGGTCGCGCACAGTCTGGTCGTACTCGATCTTCAGGTGCTCCAGCGCGTTGATGAGCCTTCTCTGCATGTAGCCAGACTGCTGCGTCCTGACTGCAGTGTCGACAAGGCCTTCTCTGCCGCCCATTGCGTGGAAGAAGAATTCCAGCGGCGACAGGCCGTCGCGGTAGTTTGACTTGACAAAGCCCTTTGCGTCTGGGTTGGCGTCGTTTGGCTTGAAGTGCGATAGCGCCCGGTTGTGGTAGCCCTTCTGGATTCTCTTGCCCCTGATCGACTGCTGGCCTAGGGCTGCGGTCATTTGGCCGATGTTGAGAGTCGAGCCCCTTGCGCCCGTAGACGCCATTATCACGCCCGAGTTTTCGTCCGGAAACGCCCTGTCAGCTGTCCTGCCGGCGCGGTCGCGGGCTCGGGACAATTCGTTGACTACATATAGTTCAAGCGCCTCTTCTGCAGCGAGACCCCTTGTCAGGGGAAGCGTGCCGTTGTTGTACTGCTGTATCAGCTCATAGACTTTTTCATAGGTCTTTTGTATGACGTCGCTTATTTCCTGCCGGGTCTCTGGCGAGAGCCAGAGGTCAGAGTAGCCGTATGTGAATCCCCTGTGGGTGATGTACGTCTTGAGCATGGTGAGGATCGAGTCGAGGAACTTTCTTGCAGCGTCCGTGCCATAATCCTTGGCTATCCTGTGGAGCACGCTGTCCGGCTCTTCTGCTCCGATAGACGCCTTGTCGATTACTCCGCTCATGAGCTCGCCGTTCTTTATGACGACATCCTTGCCCTCGCCCTTTGCGGCCTTGTTCCATTTCGACGTGATGATAAAGTTAAAGTCCTTTGGAAGAAAGAGCGAGAACAGCTGCCTGCCCGCGTAGAGCTTTTGACCGTCCTTTGTTGCAGCTGGCTCTGGCAGCGGCCCTTCGTAGCCGCCTATCATCGCCAAATTTGCAAACTCATCCTTTGTCAGTGTGCTCCCGTCGCGGGTCAGCATGAACGCGCCGGTGATAAAGTCCCTGATGCCGCCTATGATAGGTCCCCCGTACCTTGGCGATATCAGCTGGTCCTGCACCCTCATGAGAAGGGTGGCCTCGGCCCTTGCCTCTTCGCTCTGCGGCACGTGGAGGTTCATTTCGTCCCCGTCAAAGTCGGCATTGTAGGGCGGGCATACTGCAGGGTGCAAGCGGAACGTCCTGTATGGAAGCACCCTGACGCTGTGCGCCATGATTGACATCCTGTGGAGCGACGGCTGCCTGTTGAAAATGACGATGTCGCCGTCCGCAAGGTGGCGCTCGACGATGTATGCTGGAGCAATTGAGTCGGCTATTGCCTTCCTGTCTGTCACGTAGTCGAGCCTTATCTTGACGCCGTCTGGCCTGATGATGTAGTTTGCGCCGGGATAGGCGTTCGGGCCGTTCATCACCAGCTCCTTGAGCCGCTCCAGGTTCCACTGCAAAACGGTTTCCGGTATCGTAAGTTTCTTGGCAACGTCTGTTGGCACGCCAACGTCTGCAATCGTAAGGTTGGGGTCCGGCGAAATCACCGTCCTGCTGGAAAAGTCGACGCGCTTGCCCGAAAGCGAGCCCCTGAACCTTCCCTCCTTACCCTTGAGCCTCTGGGTCAGGGTCTTGAGCGGTCTGCCCGACCTGTGGTGGGCCTGCGGGATGCCAGACACTTCGTTGTCAAAGTACGTCGTGACATGATACTGCAGCAGGTCGACAAGGTCCTGCACGATGAGCGGCGGGGTCCCTGCCTCCTTGCTCTCCTTGAGGCGCTGGTTGACCCTGATGATGTCTACCAGCTTGTGGGTCAGGTCGTCCTCCGACCTGATGCCTGTTTCGAGGATGATTGAAGGCCTGACTGTCACCGGGGGCACTGGCAGCACCTGTAGCACGAACCATTCCGGCCTTGCAGTCTTGGGGTCATACCCAAGCAACGTCAGGTCGTCGTCGGGGACGTGGCTCAGCCTTTCTCGTATAGTGATCGGCAGCAGCCTGTTTTCTCCGGCGTCCGTCTTTTCTACAAAGATTGTCGGCTTTGTGAATATCAGGTCGTACTGGTCTTTACCGCAGTGCGGGCAAATCTTTACCTTCTTCGACCGCTCGATTATCTCGTCCTTGATGTTTTCAAGAGTAATCACCGCATAGGCAGCCTTTGTGTCGCGGATCGACTTGTAGTGTGTGAGCTCCTCCGGCTCGAGCTTTAGCCTGTTGCACGACCTGCAGGATATCAGCAGGAGCTTGTGAATGTCGTCGACGAAAGCGATGTGCAGCACCGGCTCGGCAAGCTCGATGTGCCCGAAATGTCCGGGGCATTTTGCAGAAGTATTGCCACAGGTGGCGCATTTCTGGCCTGGCTCGAGAGTCCCAAGCCTGTTGTCCATCAGGCCGCCCTGCACCGGCATGCCGTCTTCGTCGTAAGTCTCAGGTGCCGTGATCTCGGCTACAGAGAACTTGCGCACTTCGGTTGGTGACCATACGCTGAACTTTATTCCGCCCAAGATTTTTGCAGATTCTTCCATCATCCCAATCTACCTCCCTAAACCTTCTCCTTCACAAGTAGCCTGGGAGCGACGTTGAGGCTCATCATCTCCTGCAACAGCAGCTTGAACGCATAGGCGATCACCACTGACGATATCTTGGCCTTTTCGCCGCAGACGCGGCAGACATAGCGACGCTGCTTGACGTCATAGTACGCAAGCAGGCCGCAGCGCTCGCAGACGTTCACTTCGGCCTTGTCAGATTCCTCCAAGAGCCTGTCCTTTAGCATCATTGACGCGCCATAAGCGATAAGGCAGTCGCGCTCCATCTCTCCGAACCTCAAGCCGCCGCCGCGTGCGCGGCCCTCGGTAGGCTGCTTTGTCAGCATCTGGACCTGGCCCCTTGCGCGGCTGTGGATCTTGTCGGCAACCATGTGGTGCAGCTTCTGGTAGTATACAACTCCGATGTAGACGTCTGCCGGGAACTTTCTCCCAGTCCTACCGTCGTACATCGCTTCCTTGCCGGTGTACTTGAAGCCGTACTGCTCCATGGCGCTCTTGATGTCATCTCCCTTCTCTCCAAGGAACGCCGAGCCATCGACAATCCTGCCCCGGAGCGAAGCGGCCTTGCCGCCAAGCGACTCCATGAACTGGCCGACCGTCATCCTTGACGGGAATGCGTGCGGGTTGATCATGATGTCAGGCACGACGCCGTCTTCGGTGTACGGCACGTCTTCCTGGTTGACCAGCATGCCGATGACCCCTTTCTGCCCGTGCCTTGAAGCAAACTTGTCGCCGATCTCTGGGATTCTCATGTCACGGACGCGAATCTTGTACATCTTGCCGCCTTCGACCGACTGAGTGACAATGACCGTGTCAACTACTCCGTTTTCCGACGGCCTGACGCCGACTGAAGTGTCGCGCCTGTACGGGCCCTTGACCTCAAATTCCTTGTACTCTTCCATGAACCTTGGCGGCGATGTCCTGCCGATCAAAATGTCGCCTCCATTGACCACGGCTTCATGCATTATCGCGCCGTCCTGCTCTAGCAGGCGGTAGGCCTTTTCACCCCGGTAGCCGCGTATGTTGGCGTCTGCCTGTGGAAGCTCAAAGTTGTCCTTCATGCCGCCTGGGTACTGCTTGGCTTCAGCCTCGTATATCCTGTAAAAGAACGTCCTGCCAAGCCCCCTGTCGACTGACGACTTGTTGAACACCACGGCGTCTTCGATGTTGTAGCCTTCAAACGGCAATACCGCGACGACGGCGTTCTGACCAGTCGGGCGATCTTCAAGCCCGAGCAGGTTTATCGCCTTCGTGCTGACCACCGGAGTTTGCGGGTACAACATGAAGTGCTGTCTGACATAAGTGCTTGCGTTCATGAGCGGCGTTGAAAATCCGAGGCTCTGTTTTGCCATCGCGCTTTCATAGGTGTTCCTTGGTGACTGGTTGTGCTCCGGGTACGGGATTATTGAAGCGCCCACGCCCAGAATTGCTGACGGGAATATCTCCAAGTGTGTGTGTTTTGGCTCCAACTTTTTCGGATCAATTGCGACGTAGCAGTTCTCTTCCTCGTTTGCATCTGTAAGCTCAATCACTCCCATGTATAGGAGGTCGTTCCACGAAAGGAACTTTTTCGATACCTTTTCAATAACCTCGTAAGTTACAAGCGGCTTGTTGTCCCTGACTACCACGAGCGGCCGCAGCACTCTGCCGGCGTTGCAGCTGATGTAGAGGCGCTTTGTGGCGTTCTCATTCTGCGAGCTATAAAGGTAGATTCCGACGTGCGGGTGGATCTTGCCAGATCTCCTCATAGACCTCAACGTGTCTGAAAGGTGATCTCCCTTTTCGACGTAGCCTATCAGCCTGCCGTCAACAAACACCCTGGTGCCTGACTCCCTCAGGTCCTCGTCGGATTCCTCGACATTTTGCACGCTAAGCTCGTACAGCTTTTCCGTGACTTCGGCACTCTGAACGTTAACTGAGATTATCGCGGATAATGCGAGGTTCTTGACAAGTCCGCAATTAGAGCCTTCAGGGGTCTCAGCAGGGCAGATCCTGCCAAAGTGAGTCGCGTGCAGGTCCCTTGCTTCAAAGTTGGGCTGGCTCCTGCTGAGCGGCGATTGGATCCTGCGCAGGTGCGAAATGGTAGACATGTAGTTCGTCCTGTCCAATAATTGCGTGACGCCGACCCTGCCCCTGCCCCAATTGCCGGTGGCAATGGCGTTGTTCAGCTTGTCAGAAACAATGCCGGGCCTGACTGCAGCTGCAACTGCGTTAATGCCGCGCTTTTGGCCCGAGCGCTCGAGTTGGTACTTCATGTCGCGTATCAGGTTGCGAAAAGCGGTCCTGAACAGGTCTGCAAGCATCTGGCCGGCGAACTTGATCACCTTGTTGCCATAGTGGTCTTTGTCGTCGGCGTCTATCCAGCCCATCTTGAGCTCGATGAGTTTGCTTGCCGCTTCGCCCAGGAATAGCGCCTTTTCGTGCCTGTTGTCAGGGTTCTTGCCAATGTGTGGCAAGAGGCCCCAGTCAAGAAGCGTTTCGGCCCGCTTTATCTGGAATTCCTCCAGCATGCCGGGCGCGATTCTCTTGCTGATATAGACGATAGCGTCCCTGCTCGTGTTGACGTCGCCGGCCTTTTCAAACGAAGGCTCCAGCTCGTCCTGGATGATTTCGTTCAGCGAGACCGAGTCTGCGATGTCTTTGTCTGACTCGAGGCCAAGCGCCCGAATAAGGGTGATAAGCGGAATGTCAACAGGCGAGCCGGGAATCTTCGTCACTATAGAGCCGTCCGGACGCATTACCAGTTCAAGTTTAGCCCTGTAGCCTACTATTGAAGAATATACTTTCGCCTTGTACAGCAAGGTGCCGGTGGCTTCCTCGGCGTCAACGATTATCTTGTTGTACGAAAGATCTTCCAGTCCGACGATGACACGCTCTGAGCCATTGATGATAAAGTATCCGCCGGGGTCGCGCGGGTCCTCTCCAAATTCTACAAGCTTGCTTTCTGGCAGGTTGTGCAGTATGCACGTGTTGGACTTGACCATAACCGGCATGTCCCCGATGTGGATAAAACGCGATTCAAGGATCTTGCCGTCCTCGACCACGCTGCATTCAAGCATAACTGGCGATGCATAAGTAAGATTGCGGAGGCGGGCTTCCATCGGCGCAACATGCGTGATGGAGCCATCAAGCTCCATAATTCTGGGCTGCTGAAGCTTTATCTTGCCCAGCTTGATCTTGTACGGGTATTCCGCGGTTTCAATTTCGATCTCCCCCACTTCGTCAATAATGCTCTGGAGTCCGCGTTCCATGAATTCATTATAAGAGTTCAGGTGCTGCCTTGCAACGCCTTCCCTTCGCAAAATGTCATTGATAATTGGCCACATCTCAATAGAATTCTCTATCATTGAAGACTCAACCCTCTACGACGTATCGGTAATATACACTTTCACCCGCAGTGGGACTCCTTCTCGTGATCTTCATAATGTCGCCGGGCCGGACGTCAAGATCTTCAAGGGCCTTGTCGCTTATCATGATGTACGGCAGCTGACTCGGCTTGGTGTTGTACTTTTTCAAGATTTCCTCTGCGTCCTTCTTGGACAGGATTTCATGCTTTGGCTGGTAAGCGTGGTTCGTTATCTTGATGACCTTCTTTTCAGACAATGGAGCGCACCTCCAAACAGGAAAATAGCTTCTGCTGAGAAAACATCAAAGTCAAATTTAATGAATATCCGATGAGCATATATAAGTATTCGCAATTTCTTGCCCAAGAATTTGATATTTCTTTTGAAAATTGAGACGCTGTATTTACGGAGGCTGTCTGAAATGATCTAAAGTGTTAGAGTTCCTACACAAAAAAGATAAATACTAATGCAATTATAGCGTGTTAGGTGTGCATGAGGGAGAATGGACTATAAAGCGTATGCACTAATGGGAATATTACTGACGTCTGTTGCATCTATGGCACTGCTAGGTGCTGCGTATGCGCAGACAACATCGCTGACAGTGAAGACAGACAAGGACAGTTACACCAGTGGCGACTACATCACAATCTCGGGCAAGCTGACCGCGACAACAATAAAAGAGCCACTCTTGATACAGGTGTTCGACCCACAGGGTGGCTGGGTCGTTGGTGCTCCAATCGAACTTGGGGTAGATGGATCGTACAGCTACAAAGTCAACACAGGCTTCCCTGACGAGAGCACGATGAAAACTGACGGCGAATACACTGTAAAGGTGAGCTACAAAGGCACTACAGCCGCAGAAACAACATTCCAATTCGATGCCGTTACAGGAGAACCTGCATGGAAGACCTTTACCATCGCGGTTGGTAACGACTCATACCCAGTACAGTACATGATTACCGGTGGCACAGTTCAAAACATGGTACCAGACGAAGCAACGGCAACACTAACAGTTACAGTCAGCTCCACAGCCGACGGAAACCTGCAGATCAGACTTCCAAGGAACGTAATTGAATCAAGAGATGGAGCAGACGGCAAGTCAGGAGCCGATAGTGACTTTGCAGTGTTCGTTGACGAAGAGAACGTAGACCCAACAGAAAGCGAAACAGCGACAGATGCAAGAAGAACACTCACCATCGACTTTGCACAAGGCACTGAAACAATCGAAATCGTAGGCACGTGGGCAATCCCAGAGTTTGGTGCAATAGCTGCAATCATCTTGGCTATAGCAATCGTCGGAATCATCGTAGCAACTGCAAGGTACGGCAAGTTCAACTTCGCTCCAAGGCTGTAAACAGCCTATTTTCCTCCTTTTTATTATTTGAACAAGAACTACCGACAGGTATTGAAAAATGGGGCCTTCGGAGGGATTTGAACCCTCCTCAAGCGGTTTCTGCCGAAAAGTTTCTTGAGAAACCGGCCACAGCCGCCTATACTGACCAAGCTATACTACGAAGGCCGCCAGAAAATTGGCGAGCACTACAGTATATAATCGTTCGAGTGTAAGTACTGCGGACGCCGTGAAGGGCATCAAGGTCTATGGGTCAGATGGTTCTCATTCCGGAGCCCCATTATTCGGTAGCCATGCGCACCAATTCAGAAATTTGCTTGCCTTTTCCCTGAGAAAGTGTGGATATGCCTCCAGTCAGACTTTCAGCGACAATGCCTTTCTGTGCAAGCACTTGGGCAACTCTGAGCGAAGTATTTCCCATCATGCAAACGAGCAATGGCTTTGCATTATCTCCTCCCAATGCCTCATTCAATTCCTTTGGAATCTGTTGTGTCATCAAGAGTTGCTCTACCTCGCTGGCCTTTGGGACATAGATCTTGCTTTCATCAACACCTAGAGTCTTTGCGATCAGCTCTATTCCTTCCTTGCGCGGAGTATACATCGTGTGGATCCAGACAACTCTATCATAATTGCCAATGTTTGAGACAGCTTCATTCACAGGAACTTCCAGACGTTTCTGCTTTTGTCGCATGGCTTCAAGGCTCTTTCTGTACTTTTGGATTCCATCCGCGATTATCACGACAAACTTGCCTGCACCGCCAAAGTTCGCCATCTGCATAACTGCGTAAAGCGCAATGGCGCTGCTCTCGCCCATGTCGTACCCTTTATCCACGAAGAACTTTAGCAGGCGTCTTGCCTGTCCAAAATCCACTTCGTGCTGTCCCGCGTACCGGTCAGGCTCGTAGAATTTCAAGCCCGAAGCCTTGCCCTTGGTCCTTATGCCTGCGACATCCTGATCTCCCAGCGGAAAGACCACGTGCACCGCCTTTTTGTCGTATTTCTCCATCATGTACCTGCTCAGGCCGCCCGACGTGCCACCCGTACCAAAAGTGCAGACAATTCTGAAATCTGCCAGAGAATGGCCTTGTTCGCGCAACTGCTGGTCCATCTCCGCGGCTGTCACGGTTCTGTGGGCTTCGATGTTCAGCTCGTTGTCGTACTGCTCCGGGCAGAAGCAGCCATAGATCCTTGCAAGAAGTTTTGCCAGGTTTATGATGTCCTGTTTCGCCAAGACTTCTTCCACCTCGGAACGTAATTTATCGAAAATGGTGGGATCGAACCCCAGTTCAGAGAGCTGCGCCCGTACATTCGCGGCGGTTGCCTTGGCCATTATAAGGTTCGGGTTGCTCTTCATTCCCGGAGCTGGGCAGATGTCCATGTCAAGATTGATTATGCGCGTCTTCTCGTTTCTCAACTCTTCAAACACTCCTTCCTGGAGCTTTCTAGAAACAAGGGCAACGACGTCTAGGCCGAGATCGGTGACCTGCCCGAGGGCGATTCCAAAGTTGCCAGAAGTCGCTTCAAATATCGTCTGTCCACGCCTGAGCCTGCCTGTAGCAATTGCATCGTGAATTATCTGGACTGCAGGCCTCACTTTTATCGAGCCTCCAAGCACTTTCGATTCGAATTTGCCGAAAACCCGCAGATTTTTATCGGAAAGATCCGTGTTGAACACGCTGCTTGCACACTCTTTCAAGTCTTCAGTAATATCCTTCAGCGGCGTAGCATTGACAACTTTTGCTTCGCCCGGCTTTTCTCCCACATGAGGAACCTTGCTCCATATCTCACGTCGAAAGTGCTCGAGCAGAGAGTTGTCAACGTTGCTTCCATTATTCATTCCCTGCATTCTCTGTATGATGCACATCAAGGTTTTATAAAGATATGACAGGCTTGCAATGGTTTTCTCATTTGCCGGGCAGGATACCGACGCGGACTGTTTCAACGACCAGGCCTTCGAGCCGGCCCGCAAGACCATTGAGGCCTATTGAGTCACCTGCAAGCTGGCTCATGACCACTCGGTTGCAGTCAAGCTTGTCTTCCCTCATTTTCGTCACTTCGCCATAGTCGACGTGCAGGTAAATGATTGTGGAAACGCGCTGCTGCAAGTACGCCTTTGCAACGCGGTAGCCGCCGTTGATGCCTGCAGCGACCACCAGCGCCCATTGGCCGGCCCTTTTCTTTTCGCTGCCAAGACTCACCTGCACCTTGGTCGCTGCGTTCCTGAATTCCGGGATCTTGTTTATCGACCTGACAATGTCTGATACGTATTCCGCGCTGCCGGACTTGATCGCTTTTAGTATCACCGGCCGCATGTATTCGTCGCGTGGATGGTGTACGTTGACAAGCGACATGCCAAGCGCCTTTGCCGGCGCGACAACGTCGCCGTAAATGTCCGCGTGGTTGCGCGTCTCGACCCGCTCCTTGAGCTTCTCCACAGCCTGCCGGGCAATCTTTTTTTGGCACGCCATGCTCCACCATAAAGTCGACGTGCCTGTCAAACACGTAAAAATTGACAGAAGCCGCGCCAATCGGGTGGTGCGCAATAACTGCGTCGCGCCCAAGATGCCTTGTAAGCATCAGCTCTGCCGTCACGATGTCGATTGCAATGAGCACCTTGTTGATGTTCCTGCCGTTTGCGTGTACGGCGGTGCCTGCCGGCATTTTCTTCAAGCCCGCCAGCTCGAGCCCGACTTGTATTATCTTTCCAGTATCGGCGGCCATGGCTACCAGCCTGTAAAGTGCAAAATTTAAATCTGATCTGCCATCTTGCAAAGAGGGATGAGCTGCTCCGACGAGCACGTTTCGCATTTGACTGACAATCTGATCCAGATAACTCCCCAGCTTAAGGCAAGGCTGCAGAAGGCAAAATACGGCGTCTACAACCACTCTGCAGTGGAGCTCTGTCACTGGACGAAAAAGTCGTTTGCAAACGAGGGCAACTGTTACAAGCACAAGTTCTACGGCATCTCGACCCACCAGTGCATGGAGATGACACCGACCGCGATGAACTGCGAAAACAGGTGCATCTACTGCTGGCGCCCTACCGAATTTTACGATACGCTTGAAATGCCAGAGGAGCTTGTGGACGAGCCCGACGTGATAGTCGAGCAATTGATGGCCGAGCGGAAAAAGCTGATAAACGGCTATTACGGCAACGCAAAGAACGACAAGAAAAAACTTGACGAGTCCCTGCTTCCAGCCCATTACGCCATTTCGCTGTCAGGCGAGCCCACGATGTACCCCAAGCTGCCACAGCTCGTAAAATATCTGAAGTCGCTCAAAGCGACCAAGTCGATCTTCCTCGTGACAAACGGTCAGGAGCCGGACATGCTCAGGAGGCTTGCTGCTGAGGACGCTCTGCCCACACAGATCTACCTGTCGACCAACGCGTCGAACAAAAAAATGTTCCATCAGATCAACAGGCCTATGCACAAGGACGCGTGGGACCGGTGGTGGGAGAGCCTGCGGTTCCTTGCCACTGTCAACACGAGGACGGTGCTCCGCATGACGCTGATAAGGGGATATAACGACAACAACAATTTTGTCGGCGAGTTTGCGGAAATGATGGCGCGGGGCGACCCGCACTTTATCGAGCTGAAATCGTACATGCACATCGGCATGTCGAACCAGCGGCTGGAGCAGGACCACATGTTGGAGATGCACGAGGTGAGGGACTTTGCGACAAAATTGTGCGAAAAGATGCCCTCGTTCAAGGTAATGGACGAGAGCGAAATTTCAAGGATAGTAGTGCTTCAGAACCAGACACGCTACATCGATAGGTGGATCAAGGAATACCTGACCGAAACCTATTACCCCCGCATGCTTGCTAAAACATTTCATGTATAGAGGCAGGCTCGTTTTTGCCGTCTCTTTGACTGCAGTCTCCATTGCTGGCTCGTTCTACCTTCTGGCTTATTCGCAGACCGGCTCGCGCCCGGGTAACATTTACGATTATGCAGGAATGATCAGAGACCGCTACGAAGCGATCATTGACGACTATATCAGGCAGGCAGGCGGACGCCAACACCACTGCAGAGATCGTGATCTACACCATCTCGAGCTTTGTGGGGCACGGCATAACAAAGGATGGACAGGAGATTCAGGACAGGGACATGCTTGCAAATTGCATCTTTAACGAAGTATCCTTGGACGGTGTCAAGGGCATCGGCAAGAAGGGCAAGGACAATGGGGTGCTCAGCCTGTATTCGCTAGAGCGCGACGCAGGCGGCGGCTCGATACGCATCGAGGTCGGCAAGGGGCTTGAAGGTGACATAACAGACGGGACTGCCGGCGCGATATTGGAAACCTATCTGGTCCCTGCTAGGAATGAATACGAAAACACTGAGATGCCGAAGTATTTGACGAGGCATTTTACAACACAGTGGCCGTCCGTGCCGGCGAGATCGGCTATGCTGCCGGTTCGACCCGGGTTTTGAAGAGCCAACCGAAACGTTTGAAGACCAGCTCTCTGTCTGGGTGCCGATCATCATTTTCATTGCCATTGTAGTGATTGTCTCCATCTTAAGGAAGGGGCGCTGCAGAGGCTACTACGGAGGGGACAGGGGTGCAAGCAGATGATTGCCATTAAAGTAATATGCGACCGCTCTTTCCATTCATAATGAAATCATGGTAGACAAGGCCGTCATTGCTGCAATTGCAGGCATCGCGATAATTGCCATAATAATAGGCGCCCTGTACGGCATGTACTTTTCAGGATACAACGCCGCGCAGGCAAAGGACGAGAACGTGAAAAAACTTGCTGGGGATGTAGATGTACAGTTGCAAAGAAGGTATGACCTTATACCCAATCTGGTAAATTCAGTCAAAGGGTACATACAATTTGAGAGTAGCCTGCTCCAGAACATCACGAAACTGAGGACGGATTGGCAGAGAGCCCCCACAGTAAATGACAGGGTAGAGACAAGCAATCAGATTGAGCAAGCTCTCAGCAAGCTGATCTTCACATATGAGCAATATCCAGACCTCAAGACAGACCAGACATTGGTAAGGCTGATGGACGAGCTCGCCGGCACCGAGAACCGGATTGCAGTGGCAAGGACTTACTACAACGACGGCGTGCGCGACTTTAACACCAACCTCAGGACGTTCCCGAACAACATGTTCAATGAAGGTGGATTCCTAGGAGCCAAGCCGTGGGGATTGGAGCAGTACCCCGCCTACGAAGCGACGGCACAGGCGCAGACAACAGTCCCGCAGGTAAACCTTACTTCATAGTATACCACTGGGCAAAGTTGTCGAGCGCCTTTTTGCGGTGCGAGTACTCGTTTTTCTTTTCTTTGAGTTGCGCAAACGTAAGATTGGTGCCAGCAGGGACAAAGATAGGGTCGTAGCCCCAGCCGCCCTCGGTTATTTTATCGGATATCCTGCCGTCAACCCTTCCCTCCGATATCGACAGGTGCCTGCCGTCGTAGAATGCTATCAGGGATCTGAATGACGCTGCCCTGTCGGCTGATCCTGCAAGCAGCTTCATGATGCCGTCGTTTCCTATCGTCTTGAATGCGTGCGACGAGTACTGGCCGGGAAAGCCTTTCAATGCGTCAATAAACATGCCGTCGTCTTCGACTATTACCGCCATGCCGACCTGCGCAAACGCGCTCTTTGCCTTTTCACCTGCAATATCTTCAAGCAAGAATGACTGGATCTCGACCAAGTTTACCTGGGCAAAGTCGACTGCAATGCCATGCGTTGAGAGTATCGACTGGACTTCGCGGTACTTGTTCTGGTTGGTGCTTGCAAAGGTTACGGCTTGCATCTAAGTCACCCGCGCGTACCTGCCCCGCTGCTCTATTTCCTTTACGTTTTCCAGAATTTTCTCTGTTCGTTTCCTGCCTGCGACACTTGCGTACCCCTCTACAAAGCGCGGGAACGCTTTCTTGACCGCAATGTGCGCGCTGGTAAAAACTTCTTTTATTAATCGTATGTCGGTGGCCATATCCTCCACGCGTTCCGAATAGTACGACAGGCCAAAGTCGAGCAGGACGAGCTTTTTGTTTGTGATAAAGTTTGAAGTCGTGAGGTCGCCGTGGATTATGTTGCTTGCGTGCAGCATGGCGGCGTAGCAGCCCATTTCGTAGCAGAGGTCTGGCGTCATTGTGTCCCTGACGTTTTCGCCCTCCACGAACTCCATTATTATTTCGGCATTGACAGGATCGACAAAATGCACAAACGGCGTCATGACGCCGGCGGCCTTGGCCGCGGACATGAAATTAGCTTCGTGTACCGTCCTCTGCTTCCTGATTGTCGCGTCCAGTTCCTCGTGCCTGTACGGCTTTGGCGTTCGCACCTTGGAGACCGCCTGTCTCCCGCTCCATTCTACAAGATAGATATCTGCCTCCGCGCCTCTTTTTTCCAGCCGTGGCTGCAATAGTAATATAACCTCGGGCATCGAGATAAAAACGTGGTGAGTTTCGAGCCGGCGCCCGGGGAGAAGGTGGTCCTTGACGAGGACTGCGCCGAGGACAAGCTGAGAAATGGCTTGCTCTTCCTTACTGACCGCAGGCTCGTGTTCCAAAAGACGCAGGGTAGGATGGCCACCTTCTCAAAAAAGGAAGGCGAAGTTATCATAGATATGCCGCTGAACAAGATATCGTCCGTCAGGGCCGAAGGATTCCTTGTGAAAAAGCTGGTCGTCGTGTCCGACGACCAGACCTACAAGTTCGGCGTGTTTAGCAACGGCAAGTGGGAACGCCAGATAAAGCAGCTCATCAGCGCCAGCTGACGTCCACGGTGTCGAGCCGCCATGACTGCTGAACAAACGACTTTTCCATCTTGACGTGCTTTTTTGTAGTCTGGTATTCCTGAATCGCGGTCCACGCGATCTGCGCCCCATTGTCGCCGGCAAACTTTAGTGGGCACACAAACAGTTTGGCTCCTTGGCGGCTGCACGCGGCTTCAAGCATCTGGGCAAGCCTCTTGTTTGCGGCTACTCCGCCCACTATCATCATCTCTTTCTTGCCGGTGAATGAAAGGGCACGCTCGACTGCCTCTGCTAGCATTGCAAACGCTGTCTCCTGCAGCGAGTAGCACGTATCAGCCACCTGTGCCCTGCCCGACGCAAGCCTTATCGCAGCAGTCAGGAGGCCGGAAAATGAAACGTCGTTTCCCTTGACGATGTATGGCAGCTGCAGGTATTTGCCTGCCGACTGGACTGCGAGCTGCTCGATCCTGCCGCCGCACGGCGACGCAAAGCCAAGCGCCCTTCCAAACTGGTCAAGCAGTTGGCCTGCGGTGATGTCAAGCGTTTCTCCAAAGACGCGCCACCGGCCATGAGAGAATGCAAGTATCATGGTGTGGCCTCCAGACACCAGCAGGACGAGCGGATCGGAGGCACCGGTGAGCATCGCACCAAGCTCTAGGTGGCCGAGGGCGTGATTGACCGGCACCAGTGGCTTTTTGTTAAAGCCGGCCACCGTCCTTGCAACAACAGCGCCGACGCGAAGGCACGGCCCGAGCCCCGGCCCGGCAGAGTAGCCGACAATGCCGACGTCCTTCATCGAGACGCCTGCAGACTGTAGCGATTGCCGGAAAAGACCGGTGCTGACTTCCATGTGGTGGCGCGACGCTTCGCGCGGGTGTATCCCGCTGCCTTCAGGCGCCTTGTAGAGGTCGCGCTCGTCAGACAGTACTTTGCCTGTCGAGTCGACTATCGAGCATCCAAACGTGTGCGCAGTGCTTTCAACCCCAAGGCATAGCATTGCTATCCCCTGCTTGTCGCCGACACTATTTTAATCACGTCGCTGCTTTTCAGCTTGTGGTCTGCACCTATCCTCTGCTTTGTCCTTGCGTCGACTGCGTACAGGAACCCTCTTGCAAGGTCGGCGTGCACTGTGTCTGCAAGGTCTTTTGCAGTCGAGCCTTCGGGCAATAGCCTGACGTCTGGCAGGACGTTCCCCTTCTTGTCTGCAAGTTTGAACTCGTCTTCCACCGGGTAGACTGCCACCATGCGCAGCAGTTTGAAGCAGGCGATGTTGATTGCCTCCTGCACTCCGGTCGAGCCGTATTTCTGCATGAGCGTTCTTACTATGTCGAGTGCCTTTTGCTGCTGTGCGTTAAGTGTGACATTTGGCTTGACATCAAACGAGCTGTCGCCTGGTAGGTAATGGAGCACGCCCTTCTTTGATGCCTTTCTCAGTAGCGCTTCAGCCTCTGAGGCGCACGGAACCACTTCAAGGCCGGCTGACTTCATCTTCTCGATGTTGGCCTCTGCCGAGGGCAGATCGGCCTTGTTAGCCGCTACCACAAATGGCCTGGCTTTTGCCCGCAGTATTTTGCAGAACGCAAAAATGTCCTCCTTTGTCCAGCTCACCGGCTTTTTCATTGCAAGACCTGACGTGTGAATTGCGGCTGCGATTACCGGCTCGCTTATTGCAAGGCCAGACAGTCGCTTGGCAAGCATCTGCTCCAGCTTTTGGCCCAGACCTTCGGCCTCTCTGGCGTTTTTGCCCCAGTCCCGCCCTACCAGAGCGGCAAGCCAGAGGTCGAACTCTTCTTCCACAAAGGTGATGTCAAACATCGGGTTGCCAGTTCCTGCCGGCACCGACCTCCCGTTGCCGTCAGTCGTGCCCGAAGCGTCCACGACATGTATGAGCGCGTCTGCCTGCCTCGCGTCGTCGAGGAACTTGTTGCCAAGCCCCTTTCCGGCGTGGGCTCCCGGGACGAGGCCCGCCACGTCGACCAGCTTTACCGGAATGAACCTGTTGCCGTCGATGCACATCGAGTGCACGGGGTTGTCCTGAACGCCAAACTCGCGGCAGATGCATTTTACCCTTGCATAGGCTATTCCAACGTTGGGCTCAATAGTTGTAAACGGATAATTGGCGGCTGGGACTGCAAGCTCTGTTGCCGCGTTAAAGAAGGTGGACTTGCCGACATTAGCCTTGCCAATCAAGCCTATAATCAAATTACGCTTGTTTTGGCCCAGCCCGAATTAATGTCTTTCAAGATTTAATGAATTGCGGGCGCGATACTGGCGCGTTGAAAGAGTTTGCGCGGCTCGTCAAAAAGCTCGGGCTTGAGAGGCACCCGGAGGGCGGGTACTTAAAGCAGACATACAGGTCTGACACCATGGTAAATGTCGAAGGGTTTAATGGGCCGCGGGACACTTCAACCGCGATCTATTACATGCTGGTCGGCGGCGATTTTTCTGCATTCCACGGGATCAGGTCAGGCGAGGTCTGGCACTATATGCAGGGGGCTCGATACGCTCTACGCAATAGACAAGGATGGGAAACTGTCAAAGATAAAGATCGGCAGGTGCGGGACACCTCAAGCAGTCGTAAAGGCCAACACTTGGTTTGCGGCGGCGCTTGACAGCACAAAATCATACTCCTTGCTTGGCTGCACCATGTCTCCGGACTTGGACTACCGCGACTGGGAACTTGCCAAAAGGGGCGAGCTTGTCATGATATATCTGCAGCACAGAAAGGTCATTGAGAGATACACAAAATAGGCGCTGCCCTCAAACCATCGTCATGGCCAAGCCGGCGGCGGTGTGCATCATAAGTGGCGGGCTCGATTCTGTCTGCTACGCTGCTTCGCTTGCAGCCAACGACGGCTATGATCTTTACTTGCTGACGTTTGCGTACGGCCAGCGCGCAAACCGCGAAATAGAGCGCGCCCGGTATTTCGCCAAGGTGCTGAAGGCAAAGGACCACAAGGTGGTCGACATCAGCTTCATGAAGTCGCTCTATGGCAAAAGCAACGCCCTGACGGACAGCGGGCAAGAGCTGTCACATGATTTTTCGCAGAGCCTGGTGGTCCCTGTCCGCAATGCCATATTCCTGACAATAGCCACTGCGTGGGCGATTAGCATAAACGCCAAGGTTGTCGCCTACGGGGCGCACACCGGCGACATCCCGCACTATCCTGACTGCCGGCCGGCGTTTGTCAGCGCGATAAATGAAGCGCTCAACATTGCCGAGTCTGACAGCATCATTGCCGGCCAGCGGCAGAAAATAACGATGCTGTCGCCGGCCGTGATGGGCCTTGACAAGCCGGAGCTGCTCAAGGCCGGCTACAAGATACTGGGTGACAGGATATTCCAGACGTGGAGCTGCTACTCTGACGGGGTCAGGGCTGGAAGCGGCTATTTGCACTGCGGGTGTTGCGAATCGTGTATAAATAGGAAAAACGCATTCACCACTGCACGGATAGAGGACGAAACTAATTATGCGACAGAAAGCCGCGGCAAGCTCAAGGGTAAAGCTAAGCGAGATATTCACTAGCATCGAGGGAGAGGGTATACTGTTTGGCACCAAGACGATGTTTGTTAGGCTGGCGGGGTGCCCGCTGAAATGCCACTGGTGCGACACGCCCTACGCGCTCCCGCTTGACAGCGGCTCCGACTTCTCTATAGCGGAGGTAAAGGAGCTGATTTCAAAGAACCGTCACCCCAACACCTACAAGGTCAACTTTACCGGCGGCGAGCCACTGGTGCAGCACGAGGCGGTCATTGAACTTGCGAAATTTGTCCGGCAGAAGGGCCTCAGGACGTATCTGGAGTCGGCCTGCTACGACTCGGCTAGGTTTGCCAAGGTCCTTCCCTACATCGACCTTGTGAAGGTGGAGTTCAAGCTGAAGGACTCGAAAGTGTTGGACGAAAAGCACTACGGCAGCCTGCTGCGGAGCGAGCTTGAGTGCCTCAAGCTGGCGGTCAGCAGCGGCAAAACATCCTATATCAAAGTAGTAGTAACAAATTCGTCAAGCCTTAAAGAATTTAAGGAATTGGTACGCGAGGTGTTCAGAGTGGCAAAGCCAGCGGAGATAGCAGGATTTATAATACAGCCAAGCTATAAAATTGACGAGCCAACGTTGGATGTGCTTTTTGGCTTTTATGACGCTGTCTACCCAGTGTACGATCAGGTCCGGGTCGTGCCGCAGCTGCACAAGATCATAGGAGTCAGGTAAAAATCAAGAAATGTCAACAGAAAAGACAGCGATTAACAAGAAGAGGATTGCAAAGCTAGTAAGGCAGCTTTTGCTCGAGCTGGGCGAGAACCCCGACAGGGAAGGGCTCGCAGGCACCCCGAGCAGGATAGCCGACGTGTACGAAGAAATTTTCGGTGGCTACAGGATGGACGCAGAGCTCGATGTCAGCTTTTCGGAAGAGACTGAGGCAATCGTTGCAAAGGACATCCAGTTCTACAGCATGTGTGAGCACCACATGCTGCCGTTCTTTGGCAAGATACACGTCGCCTATATGCCGTCTGGCAAGGTGTTTGGCGTTTCAAAACTGGTGAGGCTGGTCGAGAAGTACTCCCGCCGCTTGCAGATACAGGAGAGGCTTACAAAACAGATAGCCGACGAGCTCGTGCGAATGGGAGTAAAGGGCGCGCTGGTGATAGCAGAAGGCGAACACCTTTGCATGAAGATGCGCGGCGTCAAAAACGACAGCTCGATCACCACGATAGCGCACCGCGGCGTAATGGAGCAGAAGGAGATACGCGAGCATGTGCTTGCCCTTATCTACAACCCCAAGTCAGAGATGACTAGGGTATAAGGATTGCTTGATCTCTTTTCTGGTATAGAAGGAGTCGGACGAAACACAGTTCCACCCATCAATGTCTCCAAGCCGGGTAATCACGGTGCGCTCTATCATGCTGATTCCTCAGTCTGGGCACCAGAACATAATTAAGAAATGGCCGAAATGTTACTTAACTGCGAGGCGTACAATGCAGCAATTGTGTTACAGTGCAACAAACTGCCATCAGGCTAATAAGCGACCTCTTTTCATCAGCCGCAATTGTCCGGCTGTACGATCACCATTTACGGTGGGGTAAACGAGGTAGGGGGCAACAAGATCCTCCTCTACGACAACGGGACCAAGATACTCCTTGACTTTGGCAAGGGTTTTTCCCGGCGCGCAAGATTCTTTGAAGAGTATCTGAAGCCAAGGTCGGCAAACGGCATTGTCGACTTTATCGAAACGGGCCTGATCCCTGACGTCGAGGGCATTTACAGGGAGGACTTGCTGGAGATGGCTGGCATGAAGGCTAGTGCGCCCGCGGTTGACGCGGTGCTAGTTTCGCACGCCCATGCCGACCACGTCGACTATATTTCATTTCTTCACCGCGACATCCCGCTCTACATGGGGAGCACGTGCCACACCATCCTCCAAGCCATACAGGACAGGGCGCCCCGGGACTTCGAGCGCGAGGTGCTCGACTTTCTACCCAAGCCGTCAAAGAGGGGGGTCAAGCCAGTGGCAAGGAAGATAAACGAGTTCAGGTCTGGTCGCAAGTTCAAAATCGGATCGCTTGAAATACACCCTATCCATGTCGACCATTCGATACCCGGCGCGTATGGGTTTATAATTTACACCAGCGCCGGGCCGGTCGTCTACACCGGCGACGTGCGGCTGCACGGTGCAAGGCCGGAAATGACGCAAGAGTTTGTGTCGGAGGCAAGGGCGGCAAAGCCGATTGTCCTCATATGCGAAGGGACTAGAATAACTGACATCTCGTTGGAGGAAAGCGAGCAGCGTGTGTTCAGGGAGGCAAACGGCCTTGTAACAAAGCACCCTGATTCGCCGGTGTTCGCCGATTTCAACTTCAAGGACACTGACAGGGTCAAGACGTTTTACCGGATAGCGAAAGAGAACGGGCGCAAGCTGGTGGTCAAGCTGAAGGACTGCTACTACCTGAAGTACCTGTCGCAGGACCCAAACCTTGGCATCCCAAGCTACGATGACAAGGACATCGTGATTTACAAGCCAAAGCAGGTGTCGGGCACGTATGCAGACGGCGACTATTACGGTGAGGACGCGACTTTTGCAAGCCTGCCAAATGCAAAAACCGCGGCAGAGATAAGCCAGAACCCAAGCAGGTATGTGTGCGCCCTTGGCTACTTTAGCTTTGCATCCCTTATCGATATCAGGCCGCCTTCCGGCACGCTCTACATCCACTCTGCAAGCGAGCCGTACAACGAAGAAATGGTTCTGAACCAAGAGCGGGTAGACAACTGGCTCGATAAGTTTGGCATGGAAAGACATCAAATACATTGTTCTGGGCATGCAAAGGGACCCGACCTGTTCCAGATTGTAAAAGAGATCGACGCCAAGATGCTCTTTCCAATACACACTGAGCACCCAGAGCTGTATGTGAGGGCAACCAGGAACATGACCGTTGTTGAGGAAGGGAAAACGTACGCGCTGCAGAGAGTGAATGCAGAACCTATTTAATCGCTGCATGTATTGTACGAGCATTGTATTTTGCATTGGATGCTAGCTTGGAAGTAGTTGCCATATGGCCGACTCTTGGGTAGACTGCTCTGCATGCGGCAACCGGTACGGGTTGTTCCTGTCTGCCTGCCCCATGTGCGGCGCCCAGAACAATTTTGTCGCGGCGCAGCCGCTGGCAGCAAAGAAAAGCAATCCCGGCAAGATAGCAATCGGCGTCGTGGTTGCGATAATCGCCGCTGCGCTATTTCTTATGGCCCCCACGCTCGTAGGGATCATTATCCATCGGGAGGGCAACCCCGCGATCATCATTCTGCAGCCGCAGAGCCAGGAGCCCAAGACCGTACCGCGCGAAGAGTTGGTACAGCACGCGCTCGACGTGATAAACAAGAACAGGGCCGACTTTGGCCTGCAGCCGGTGGAGCTGAGCAGCAACCAGGCCGCGCAGGCGCACGCAGAGGACGTTTTCAAGACAAAGACGATATCCCACTGGATGACAGACGGGGAAAAGCCCTACATGACTTATACCCGGTATGGTGGCGAAGGCAGCGTCCAGCAGAACGTTGCCATTGCAGGATTTAGCGCAGATCAGTACGAGGAGTGCCGCACCAACATCCTCCTTGACTGCGAAAAGATAGAGCCGCTATCCACCATCGAGGAGCTGGAGTACGAAATGATGTACAAGGACGCGGAATGCTGCAACGACGGCCACAGGGACAACATACTCGAACCGCGCCACACGCACGTGAGCATCGGCATTGTCTATGACAAGTACTACCTTGCATTCGTGGAGAATTTTGAGAACAACCATGGCCTCAATGTGGACGTCAATAACGGCCAGGTCAGGATCTCCGGCCAGCTGTTGGAAGGGGAGCTTGAGCAAGTAAGCATCTACTACGACGTCATGCCCACCCCGGCGGTTTACGAGCAGAACAAGCACCTTTTGTCGTACTCTACTGGCGAACTTGTAGCGACGGTGGTCAAGCCGCTTCCCCCGGGCTACTACTACGAAAGGCCACAGGGCTACACTTTGATCGAGGCCAACAGCTGGGAGCAGGGCGACTCTGTCAATGTCATGTTCAACCTTGCGTCCGCGGTAAAAGAGGACGGCGTCTACACGCTGTTTGTGGTGGTCAAGGATGGAGGACAAATGTTTGACGCAACTTCGCATTCTATCTTTGTGGATTCGCAAGAAACGGCCCAATGATGTCAGCGTTAATAATTATGGTGCAATATGACTCAATTTGAGCGCAAAAAATAGTGCAATTATTCACCTCGGGCAGGACAATTCGACGTGGACAAATTACATTTACAAGGTGGCGGTTGCACCTGTGCTATTCTTTATATCATTTCCATGAGCAGCGTTTTTTTGGGCCCCATACTATTTGACACAAAGGCGAAATAAATGAGCGCAGTCAGCGAAATAATGTCGCCAGAAAAGATGGTAGTAACAACCATCAATCGCAACCTGTCGGCCTTGGATATAACCAAGTTGATGATAAAGAACAAGGTCGGATCTGTCGTTCTGGTAGACGGCGACGGCAGGCCTGCCGAGATAGTCGCTGAAAGGGATCTTCTCAAGAAAGTCTCTGCTTCAAACAAGCCTGCAAAAAAAATCATGTCGTCGCCGGTGATTACGATACCGGCATATGACTCTATTGAAACCGCTGCGGCAGTCATGGCAAAGAGCAAGGTCAACCGGCTTGTCGTAATAGAGCAGGATGGGTCTCTGGCAGGAGTTCTGTCAGCCACCGACATTGCAAGAAAGCCGGCAATTATACTTGCAGACGACCATAGCCGCTACGGCCACTTGAAAGCTATCCTGGATCTTTGACAGCTTTCAGATCTATTATATTCCAGCAAGTACAATAAACCCCCAATGAGCGAAACTTCAAGCGGTGGTTCAGAGCCGCAGCCTACTGAAATAGTTCTTGCCGGCTGGGGCGAGAGGTTTCTTGCGTGGCTGATCGACTTTATCATAGTGAACACGGTTCTGTGGACGATATTTGCAGCAGCTTCTATCCCCTTCTGGTTTGACGGAGCCTCCGAAAAGTGGTTCAGCAGGCCAGATGGTCCTGTTAACTGGGCGGTCACTAGCCTTGTGTTCTTTGCATACTGGATATACTTCGAGACCACCACCGGCCAGTCGCTTGGCAAAATAGCCCTCCATATCAAGACGACCGATCTGGCAGGAAACAAGGCCGACGTTCGCGGCGCGGCCATACAGAGCTTTGGCAAGGCGTTCCTGCTGCCAATTGACGTTATCTTCGGCTGGATATTCACAAACGACAAGAGGCAGAGGATATTCAGCAGGGCTGGCAACACGATTGTGGTCAAGATGAAAAGTAGCGAGCGGAACTACCATTACACAAAAGGCTAGTTGGACAGCACGGATAGGTAGGCATTATCATGCGACGCCACCGAAAGCCAAATTATGCCGCGATGCGTGCATATTGCTCGCCTACACCGTTGATCCCATGCTGAAACTCGCAAATGCGAGTGACTATTATAGGGTGATTGATCTATTTAACTCAGCTGACAGTATTTTCTATCAAAAATGTTAACTCATTTATACTATAGAGGCCTATAGTAGAACATTCTCGTATGATAAGATCTACTGAGAATCAGAGAGAAAAGGGAGCGAGGCCCTTCTGCCAGGCGACTAGCTGCTTTCACCATGCCAATGCCTACATTGCTCTCGAGAAAGAGGAAGCAGGCTATTACAAGGTGATCAGGGACAGCAACTATGGGAAGGTGGAAAAGGGCTTTAATACCGAGTTCGACGGGTTGGAGATAATCCTGTATTTATGTAGCAGGCACGACGGCGAATTCAAGTACCTCATCAGGTGGGAGCGAGTTGAGGATCTCGAAGCGATGCGATCTCCGCACTCCAGAAATTCCATAGGATCCAGCTCCCGCCAGCTATCAAATGCGTAGAACAGAATAGAGTAGTTGCCAGTTGAAAAGCCGTCGGGAAAAGGCTGGAGCGTCGATACCATTGGCAGCCCGTTTTTGCTTTCTGCGAGCTCTTTCAGCCTCTTGACTTCGTAGCCCCGGAGCCGCGGGATGCCTGCGCTTGCCTTTACCTGAATGAACCATTTTGAGCAGTCGTAGGTGGCGACAATATCTGCGGGCCCACTGCTTGCAGGTGACAGCGCGATGTCCCAGCCCATCGATTTCAGATAGAGTGCGACCACATTCTCTGCTTCCCTGCCAAACTTGCTCCAGGAATACAAGCAGGTAGCCGGCGCAGCAATCCCGTATAGCTGTTTTTGGCAGGAATTGTTCACCTCCGGCTCAACAAGATACATATGTGACAGCAAAGGCGTACGAGCCTGTCGCTCATATGACTGCCTATGCAGCTATGAAGGTAGGACGGTGGGACCTTGCAGACCTTGTCAAGGATCCTTCCGGTAACGAATTCAACTGTTTTTTGCGCTCAATTGAAGATCAGCTGGAGCAGTTTGAGAGGAGTCGACAGTGCCTTCGGCCCGATATTTCGCCGGCGGAATTTGAAGGGCTCATACACATGCTTGAAGGTATCTCTGAAAAAATCTCTATAGCAAGCGGCTACGCGCACCTTGGTTACTATGCCGACACGTCGTCAAATGAAGCGTCGGCACTCGTGATCAAGATGGAAAAGCTGGCGTCAGACATCGGCAACAGGACGCTGTTCTTCGACCTCTGGTTCAAAAAGCAGCTCGATGACGAAAACGCAGGCAGGCTGATAAATGCAGTCCCGCAGGTCTACAGGGAATTCCTCCGGCACAAGCGACTGGTCGCAAAATATTCGCTGAGCGAGCCGGAGGAAAAGATAATCAACACTCTTGAAGTGACGGGCACCCGGGCTCTTGTCAAGATCTACGACAAGATGACGAGCGCCTTTGAATTCGCCATGAAGCTCAGGCGCGGCAGGAAAGTTGTCGAGAAAAAGTTTGACAACAAGGAAAAGCTGGTGTCGCTTGTCAGGAGCCCTGACGGGAGTACAAGGGAAGCGGCCTACAAGTCACTGCTGGATGTTTACAAGAAGAATAGCGGCGTGCTGGGCGAGATCTACCAGAACGTAGCCATCCAGTGGCGCGACGAGGCAATCTCGATGCGCGGCTACAAGTCCCCGATTTCTGTGCGAAACATTGCCAACAACCTTGACGACGTGACAGTTGAGGCGTTGCTTGGGGCATGCCGGAAAAACTCTGCAATATTCCAGGATTATTTCAGGGAAAAAGCCAGAATGCTTGGCATGAAAAAGCTGCGCAGGTACGACCTCTACGCTCCCATCTCGAGCAGGGCGTCTGACAGCAAAAAGTTCAGCTATGGGAAGGCCGTCCAGAGCGTGCTTGACACCTTTGCCGATTTTGACCCACAGTTCCGCAGGCTCGCAGAGCGCGTCTTTTCTGAGCATCATGTCGACTCGGAGATCAGGAAGGCAAAGCGTGGAGGGGCTTTCTCCTACACTGTGACGCCCAAGATGACACCCTACGTGCTCTTGAATTTCGACGGACTTACAAGGGACGTGTCGACGCTTGCCCACGAGTTTGGCCATGCGATCCACAGCATGCTGGCGTCCGACATGCCAATAATGGTGTCGCACGCACCGCTGCCGCTGGCAGAGACCGCGTCGGTGTTTGCAGAGATGCTGCTCAACGAAAAGATGGCCGAAAAAATGTCCAGCAAAGAGCGCAGGATCCTGCTTGCCGAGCATATTGACGACATGTATGCGACGATAATGCGGCAGGCGTATTTCACGCTCTTTGAGGTTGACGCGCACAGGGCGATAGGCGAGAGCAACGCTACCATCGATGCAGTGGCAAGAATATACTTGGACAACCTAAACGAGCAGTTTGGCTCTTCAATTGCAATAACGCCCGATTTCCAATGGGAGTGGGTATACATACCGCACTTTTACCACACGCCGTTTTACACCTACGCGTACTCGTTTGGCAACCTGCTTGTCCTGTCGCTCTACCGGCAGTACAAACTTGAAGGCAGGTCGTTTGTCCCGAGATACTTCAGGATACTTTCTGCAGGGGGCTCGAGGAAGCCTGAGGAGCTCCTGATGGAAGCCGGTGTCGACATTTCAGCGGAAGAGTTCTGGCAGCAGGGATTTGACTACGTGCATGAAATGATACAGCAGCTGAAATCACTTGCCCCATGACAATGCTGTCCTTACAGCGTGTATAGCCGGCTCGATGTCTGCCGGCGTGCTCCTCCCGTCCTCCGGCCTGCTGGTCGAGCCCTACATCCTTGTATGGCTTGGCGCGCTGTTATTCCTGAATCTGATAAGGCTTAACACTTCGGACCTTCTGGCGACACTCACGAGGCCGCGGCAGCTGGCGGTGCTTTCCGCTGTGAAGCTGGTCGCGTTGCCACTTGGCATGTACGCCCTTGCATATTTCATCTACGAGCCGTTTGCGCTTCCGGTCCTTCTCCTCTCAGGCATCTCGACCGGCCTCGGCGCGCCGTTTGTGGTGAACCTCATTGGCGGCCGACTCCCACTCATCGTGGGAATGATAATAGCCACTTCGCTTGCCGTGCCCTTTGTGCTCCCGTCGATCGTCTACGCGCTGTTAGGATCGCAGTTTGACATACCGGTGCTCGACATGGTGTTCCTTCTATCTGCCGCCCTCTTTACTCCGCTTGCCGCCGGCTGGTTCACCAAAAAGTATTTCCCGGCAGTTTCAAGATTTGCAGACGAAAAGTCATTTCCGCTGTCACTTCTTTTCATCGTCCTGATAAACTTTGGCATGTTTGCCAAATTCTCCAGCTATTTTTACGAAGAGCAGGCGTTCCTGCTCCAGACCATAGCCACCGCATTCATTTGTTACGCGGCGTACAGCCTTGTGGGTTATGTGAGCGCACCCGGCGGCCGCCACGAAAGGAACGCCGGCCTAATAGCAATGAGCTACGTCAACAACGTGCTTGTGACCGTGTTTGCGTTCCAGTTCTTTGGCTCGCAGGTTGCGGCGCTTGCCGCGCTCTACAACATCCCCTACTATGTGGGCATCGTGGTGATCAAGAAATTCACGACGAGACAATAGGTATATCTTTTCGACACTCGACATGATCCGGTATGCCAGCAATTCAGATAACAGTGAGCCAAGGAAGAACTGCGGAACAAAGGAGGAAGCTTGTAAAGGTGCTTACAAAAGAGACTGCAAGGATTCTCAATGCAAGAGAAAAGAAGAGAAGGGAGCATCCGCACATACGAGGTGTCAAAGGAGAACTTGGGCAACGCCGGCGTGCTCGACCTTGACATGAAATAGTCAGTCTTGCGCCGCGTCCAGAATCGCCTTTGCCTGCTTGTAGTGCACGGCGTCTATCATCCGGCCCTCAAGCCTTACTGCGCCTCTGCCGCTTCCCTTCTCCATCGCCCCGCCAAGCGCCTGCACCACCTGTTTCGCCCACTCGATTTCGTTCTTGTTTGGCAGGAAGACCCGGTGCACCGGCTCTATCTGGCTTGGATGGATTATGCTCTTGCCCGAGTACCCGAGACGCCTCGCAGCGGTAGCGTCCCTGACAAGGCCTTCAACATCGTCAATTTTCTGCCATATCGCATCTATAGCGCGCACGCCCGCCGCCCTTGCGTCGACCGGCACTTTTGTCCGGGCGTACGCGTAGCCAGCCTGGTCGTTTTCGTCGTAGTCAAGCCGCATGTCGTACAGGAAATCGAACACGCCAAAGACAAGCGCGTTTATCCGGTCGTCGGTGCCCGCGATCTGGTAGGCGTTCACCACACCTCTTGCGGTTTCGATCGAAGGCATCAGCGCTATTTTCCCTGTCTTTCTTGACTTTTCAAGCGCGGCAACCTGCTTTTTTATCTTGACAATTTCCTGTGCATCGTTGACCTTTGGGACCACTATGCCGTCGACGCCTTTGTGTACAGCCGCCTTGAGGTCTGCCTGCACTAGCCCCGATTCGGGCGAGTTTATCCTTACGTACACCGGCTTGCCGTATTCCTGCCTGCGCGAAATTGCATAGGTTATTGTCTTTCTTGCCACACTCTTTTCGTTGGCCGGCACCGAGTCTTCTAGGTCAAAGCAAATGATGTCAGCCGCAAGCGTCTTGGCCTTATCCACAAAGCGTGTGCTGTTGCCTGGAACAAAGATCAGGCTTCGGAACATGGAAGAGAGAAGAAAGGGAGGGTTTTTAGAGCTTTTGCGGAGTGGTCAGTATCTTGCCGAACTGCTGGGCCTCTGCCATCATGGTGTGGCCCCTGACCATATCGGAGAACGGTAGGACTGTGTCAATGACGGGCTTTATCTTGCCCTTGCTGACCCAGTACATCACGTCTTCAAGCTCTGCCTTGGTACCCTGGGTGGAGCCAAGCAGGTTTGTACCCTTGAAGAATAGGAACCTCAGGTCTATGGTAGAGTCGTAGCCCGTGGTTGCACCCGTTGCAACGAGCGTGCCTCCCGTCTTGAGCAGGCCGACTTCTTGCGGGAACGTCGCCTTGCCGATGTGTTCAAAGACAACGTCGACTCCGGACTGGCCCAGCTTCTTGTTTATTTCGCGCACCTTCTTATACCAGTCGGCTTCCCTGTGGTTGACCGCATAGTCGGCTCCAAGCTCGATGCACTTGTCCATCTTGTCCTTGTTGCCTGCCGTTGCAATAACCGTGCAGTTGTAAAGTTTGGCAATCTGTATGCCGACCATTCCCACGCCGGAACCGCCGCCCATGATAAGTACGAGCTGGCCCGGCTTTATCTTAGCCCGGCCGACGAGCATGTGCCACGACGTCATTCCCACCATCGACACCGCCGCCGCGTCGTTGAACGAAACATTGTCTGCGATTTTCACGATGTTGACTTCAGGCAGGTGCGTGTACTGCGAAAATCCGCCCCAGAGCGGCCCCGTCTGAAACCCCCAGATGGTCCTCTCAGCGCAGTCGTATTCCCTGCCCGATGTGCAGGCTTCGCACACCCTGCAGCTCATGTTTGAATGCGAGGCTACCCTGTCGCCCACCTTCAGCTTCCGAACGTCAGAGCCCACTTCGACTACGATGCCGGCAACGTCGCTTCCGGAAATGTGCGGGAGCGGCGTTTTGATCGGCTCGCCCCAGATGGCCCAGAGATCATTATAGTTATACGCTGAAGCTTCAACCTTTATCAAAACTTCGTTAGGCTTTATCTTTGGAACGTCGATATCTTCAATCTTGATGACCTGCGTCGGGTCCTTGTTGTAGTCCCGGAATACCGCTGCCTTCATACGTGGAAAAGCACGTATCAGACCTTAAATAGTTAACTATCTCGCAGAGTTTATTCTTTGGCGCCGATCGTTATGGTTGTCTGCAAACGTTAGCGCCTTTCAATCTTGAAATCTTTTTTTGGCTGCTGGATGCGGAGCAAAAGCTGCTTCAGTTCCTCGTCAGTGAGCGGGCGGTTTATCCTGCCAGAAGATGCCGCGTTGATGAGATAGTTTTCAACAGCCGCCGCAAGCTCGGGCTTGACAAGCCTGATGTTCATCAGCCGCTGGCGCGCCTGGGGATCGAGGACAACCAGCAAAACTCGCTGGCGCGTTGCAGCCTCGGCTTCGCGCTTTCTCGCTTCTTCGTCATTTGGCTGCTGTGGCTGTGGAAATGACATAGCTCATTACGCGTAGCGCTGTAGCTGGGGTGTGGCTTTTATCAGCTCTTTGTGGATCTCGGTCGCAAGCCTGTCCATCTTTTTCATGCCTTCGCTTGAAACGAGCCTGCCCTTGCCCTGAACCTTGACGATGTATCCTGACGCCTCCAGCTGCTGCAGCGCCTCGCGGATGATTGCGCCGCCTGCATCCCTGTGGTGTGCAAGGTTGTATCCAACCTTCTTCCTGCCGCCGTAAGCAACTTTAAGGTCTGCAACTCCAAGAGGACCGTGAAGATAAATCTTTCTCAAGAGTGAAGCGCACCGGGCGTACCACCAGTCTTTGCTCTGGGGAATTCGGGTGGCGTGTGAGCCTGTCTTGACAAACGCGGACCAAGCCGGGGGCACTATCTTTTTGTCATTCTTCAACTGCTCAGCCAGCTTGGCGATCAGCTCGTCAGCCGGAACGTCGTAAACCTTTGCCATATGGTATCTCGGAAATTTGCTTGAACCCTTATAAATCCTTATTCCGCCCCAGGACCTTGCGGTAGGTGTGGCCGCACCTGAGGCACGTGATCCGAACAGCCCTCGTTTTTGCCCTGCCGACCCTCACCCGCGCGCTCCTGCCCGGCACAATGAACGCCTTGCACTTTTTGCAATAGAGCTGCTGCGCCTCGTATGGGAGCCGGACCCTAAAACGCATCGCTATCTTTTTGGCCTGCCGCGCCTGCTGCGCAGCAAGGGCTTCGTCCTTTTCCTTCAGGGCGCTCTTGACAAGGATATCGATGCGCTCCCTTGCTATCTCTTTTGCCCGCGGCTTCAACATGCAGGCAACGCTCTCCTGCTTGATAAACTATAGCTGCATCCGTTAATTAACTCGGGACGCCATTTACAGCGTTGACCAACCTTGACGAGCTGGGACGGAGTGCAACGAAATACGCCCGGCTGAAAAAGAGCTGGAACGACGCGGAGCTGGCGCGGCGTGCAGGCAGCATAGTCGACTCGATTTCGCTTCCGTCGTTTTCATTTCCACCGAAGGAAGAGGCCCTGTCCTCCAGCGGAACGACGGCCTATGTCTATGAAAGCAACACCACATTTCCAGGACCCTTCGACATTCTTGGCGAGCTCCTCCATTCAAAGGTGCCACTTGAAGGAAGGGATGCAAAATTCTGGCCCGGCGAAATAATCGTTACCAAGCAGAGCAAGGAAGAAGCTGACGCGGCTTTGGGCATGTGCGTCGAGGAGCTGTAGGAGCTGGTGCACGCAAAAGAATCTGAAATTCTTGACAGGTACGCCGACACTTCTTAATATACAGGGCCGGCGGTATCGAGAGATACGATAACGCTCATCATCGCCGAGGCTGCGCTGGAGACTGTGCCGCGGGAGATCGCCAACCACGCCGCAGTGCGAAACCACGCGCGAAGGGTTGGGCTCAAGCCGTCTGAAACCCTGCTTGACAGGAGCTACCACCACGCCACCATGGGCAAGCTGAAAGACAACAACAAGCGCGGCAGGCCGGACATTGTCCATTTCGCTCTAATGGAGGCGCTTGGAACGCCGCTCTTTCTGAAAGGCATGCTGCGGGTGTATGTTCATACGGTAAATGACAAGTTGATCACTATAGCCGACAACCTGCGGATCCCAAAGTCGTACCTTCGCTTCGAAGGCCTGATGGTAGGTCTGTTCAGGGATAAGGCTGTCAAGAGCGACGAAGGAGCGGTCCTGATGGAAACTTCTGACGATACGCTTGCAGGCTTGCTGGATGCTATCAAGCCGGGCAAAGTGATAGGCCTGTCGACTACTGGGGTGCAGGGCACCGCGGAAAAGGCTGTGGCTGAAAATTTTGCAGACGATTGCGCGTTCGTGGTGGGTGCGTTCCCGAGGGGCCATTTTTCTGAGAGCACGACCCGGCTGCTGAACCTGACTTACTCGATAAGCGATATCGGGCTTGAGGCCCACGTTGTCATTGCAAGGATACTGTACGAATGTGAAAAGCTACTTGAAATAGGCATCCACCATGAAGGCGATGAAAAGCGCCGTCAAGTAGGGGCTTGAAAACTTGAACACGGTCCACGATGCCCTTTCGCTGGGGCGAGCCAACAGCCAGACTGAAAGCGCGATCATGACTGCTCCAAAGACGCTCGCAGTCGCAAGGTAGATCATGCCAAACTGGTTGAAAAAGAACGGTAGCACACTGAACACCACCATCATCAATGTGGTGCCGGCGATTACCCTGACAGAGGACTTTTCGCTTGATACCACCGGCAGCATCGGCACGCCGGCCTTGGCGTAGTCTTTTTTAACATGAAGCGCTAGGCTCCAGATGTGGGTCGGTATCCAGAGGAAGACTAGACCTGCCATCACGAGCCCTATCTCGATGTTCATTGTCGTGACCGCGACATATCCTATCAGCGCCGGGGCGCCGCCTGAAAAGCCGCCAAGGATGATGTTTGACTGGCTCCTCCTCTTGAGCCACTTGCTGTAAACGATGATGTTGTCAAAGAGCCCAAAGGCCATCAGCCCAAACGCCCAGATGTTGATGAACCACGCGCAGGCAAGGGAGATTGCGGCGAGCGCCAGCCCAAAGGCAAGGGCGTTCTTCGGCGTTATCCTGCCCGATGGTATCGGCCGGGCCTTGGTGCGATCCATTATCGCGTCAATGTCGCGGTCGTTGTATCCCGTCAGGGTGTCAGCTGCCGCAGAGCCGGCTGCCACTCCTCCTATCAGCAAAAGCCATGTAAGCGGCGTAATCGGGATGTCGAAAAGGAACGAGGCTGTCAGTGCAGCGCCAAAAGCGGTGAAAACCAGCAGGTACCAGATCTTTGGCTTTGTAAGCTCGTAATAGTTCTTGAGCCGGCTTCCTACGGTTATCTGGTGAATCGTCAATTGCCCGCGAGTGTAAAGTGAACTAATTGTTATTTATATTATTACTTGGCAATAGACGTGGAATAGGCCATCTCGCGGCTCGTCTTCCGCATCTCAATGAACGTCTCTGTCTTTTGCACGCCCTCTATCCTGCCTATCTTCTCAGAGATGAGCTGGTGCATCTCGTCAAGCGAGCGGGCGTTCATTGTCACCAAGACGTCGAACCTGCCTGTGACCTCGGCGACCTCCCTCACTTCTTGGATCTTGAACAGCTCGTTGAGCACGTTGTCCCTCAGCTTCGAGTCCATGTTGATGCCGGTGAGTGCCTTTACGTTAAAGCCGAGTGCTTCGTCATTGATCAAGATAGTGAATTTCCTGATAAGGCCACGCTTGACAAGGCGTTTTATCCTGCTGTAAACGACTGACGAATTGACGTTGATTTTCTTGGAAAGTTTTGGCACAGAAATGCTTGCGTCCTTGGCAAGCTCGCTCAAAATTTTAACGTCTAAATCATCAATTCTTCCCATTCAGGAATTCAGGTAGATCATAAATTTGGAGGTTAATAAACCTATAAACTATTGTTAAACCATGGATTAATGTTTGATTTTTTACAACAAGCAGCGTTAGAACTTTGTGATCCTATAACCAGCAAGGACGCTTATAAGTCTGGCGGATCGGCTAGGTGCGGCGGGCGCTTGTTCGATATTGGTAAAGGGTTGGGGTATCTGCAGACTATGCAAGGAACGGTCCCCATACGCGTGATATACCTTGTTTCAAGGACATTATTCAGACGGCCGCAATAACGGCAAGAAAATATTAACGCCATAGGTATATCATCCATCGATCATTGTTAAACCTTCGCTTTCGGTGCGAATCCCCCTTAGCGGAGTCTGGTCTGCCGCCGTTACCTTACTTCTTCCGGCTTCGATCCATAGGCATCCTGATATTCTTTCCGTTGGCGGTCACAAACGACCAGATCAAGGGCCTTTCCGTCCCATTCTAGAATGCAGCCGCAAGGAAATCTTTCAGATTTCACTCCCTTGTTAGAATTGGATGTTTTCTATAAGGATTATCGAGCGGGGCTACGACTTAGCCCAAAAGAGGGGAGTGACTCAGGCCGATCGTGTACGGAATGAGTCGTTATGTATTCGCTGGCGGATTTTTGTGCCAAAGAGCACGTACGCCATCGCGGCGAGTAATCCGCCTACTCCAATAAAGAGGACCGTCAATAATGCGTCCATTGGTCTTCACTGTACTATACGCAGCCTTTGCTTATACACTCTTGCTTTCGCCATTTCTGGCTATTCTGCTTCAATCTTGCAGACATGGTCCTTGAAGGTTGATTCATGAATTCCCTTCAGGATCTCTAACATCTTGCCTTGTGGGTCATTGTTCTCTTGGTACTTGCTCCACCCGCATGAGTGGAGAAGCCTCAGGACCATAATGTTACGAAGCTATACTTAGCAACATAATTATGTAGACAGTAGAATGTATTTGACAGCCATTCTTTTAGCTTGGTAGCTTGCCTCCAAGCCAAGTGATAATGACAATGGGCGGGTCGATTGATGGCGCGCT